>JAYVOV010000164.1:0-8263 GCA_043757735.1 Burkholderiaceae bacterium | reverse complement strand
GAGGGGTTCCGGCGGCCGGCGCTTCGGGTAGAATGCGCCAGCAAAAGGAAGGCTACGATGAGCGCGCACTGGTGGTGGTGGGGACTCGCGGTGGTACTGACAGCGGCCGAACTGATGACCGGCACGCTGTATCTGCTGGTTCTGGCGCTCGGTCTGGCGATTGGTGGTCTGGCCGCATTTGCCGGGGCTCCGGTCGTTGGGCAGGTGCTGACCGCGTCGGTCACCGCACTGGTGGGTTGGGTGCTCCTGCGGCGCTTTCAGCCCCGGCGCAACGGCCCGGCCGTGCAGGCGAATCGCGATGTCCTCCTCGATATAGGGTCGCATGTCAGAGTCGAGCACTGGCAAAGCGGCGGCGTGACGAGAGTTCGTTACCGCGGCGCCTCCTGGGATGCCGTCATTGCACCTGGCGCTATCGGGCAGCCCGCGCCAGGTGAACATGAAATTCTTGCCATCGAGGGCAATCGCCTCGTTCTGGCACCGGTCCACTGAGCCTATCGAACGACAAGGAGCCAATCATGGTCGGCAGTCTGCTGTTTTCATTCTTCTTCCTGTTCTTTGCCGCGCTGTTCATCTTCAAGGCGGTCAAACAGGTGACGCATCAGCACGCTTGGGTGATCGAACGAATGGGCAAGTACGACCGCACGCTCACACCTGGCCTGAACTTCCTGATCCCGTTCATCGATCGGGTTGCCTACAAGCACTCGCTCAAAGAAATACCGCTCGACGTACCAAGCCAAGTTTGTATCAGCAAGGACAATACCCAGCTGACTGTCGATGGTGTGCTGTATTTTCAGGTGACCGACCCCTTTCGGGCGTCATACGGCTCGTCGAACTATGTCGTTGCCATCGCCCAGCTGGCGCAGACCACACTGCGATCGGTGATCGGAAAACTCGAGCTCGATCGGACCTTCGAAGAGCGCGATTACATCAACGCCAGCATCGTGTCCTCGCTGGACGAAGCGGCGCTGAACTGGGGCGTGAAGGTGCTTCGCTATGAAATCAAGGATCTCACACCGCCCCAGGAGATCCTTCGCTCGATGCAGGCGCAGATTACCGCCGAGCGTGAGAAGCGGGCCCTGATAGCGGCATCCGAAGGGCGCAAGCAGGAGCAGATCAACATCGCCACCGGCGAACGGGAATCGCAGATCCAGCGCTCGGAAGGTCAGCGTCAGGCCGAGATCAATCGCGCCTTAGGCGAGGCGGCCGCCATTTCGACGGTGGCCGACGCCACCGCCCAGGCAATCGAGCGGATCGCGGCGTCCATCAGCCTGCCCGGCGGTATCGAAGCGGTGAACCTCAAGGTGGCCGAACGCTACGTCGACGCATTCGCCGGTCTGGCTAAAACCAATAACACCATGATCGTGCCGGCCAATTTCAGTGACCTCGCCACGCTCATCGCATCCGCGGCGCAGTTCGTCAAGGCGCAAACCACATCGGTTCAGGGGCCGCGCGCCGGCTGAAGCGATGGGTCTGGCCCGGCTGGGCGCCGTCGGCCCGGTTGCCGGGCCGCAAGCCGGCACAGCACGGCGTCAGCGCACCATTGCCTCAGCGCACCATTGCGTCAGCGCACCAGCTTGATGATGCGCTGCTTGTCGCGCTGCCACTCGCGTTCTTTCTCGGTGGCGCGTTTGTCGAACTGCTTCTTGCCCTTGGCCAACCCGATGGAGAGCTTGACCCGCCCGCGCACGTAGTGCAGATCGAGGGGCACCAGGGTGTAGCCGGCCCGCTCTACCTTGCCGATCAGTTTGCTGATCTCTTCAGCCCGCATAAGAAGCTTGCGAGTGCGGGTGGCATCGGGCGTGATGTGGGTGGAGGCTTCCGGCAGGGGCGTGATGTGGGCACCGATCAGGAACAGCTCCGCCTGCCGGACGATCACATAGGCCTCTTTGAGGTTCGCGCGGCCGGCCCTGATCGCCTTGACCTCCCATCCTTCGAGCACGAGCCCTGCTTCAAAGCGCTCTTCGATGGAGTAGTCGTGACGTGCTTTTCTATTTTCGACGATGCTCATGGGTGCAAGGATACAATTCGGCTCGATTCTAGCAGCGCGAAGCCGCCTCACGATGCCTTCAGTTCACAAGACTGTCCTGCTCCCCTACAGTGCCGAACAGATGTACGCGCTGGTGCATGCGGTCGAGAACTATCCGCAGTTTCTGCCCTGGTGCTCGGCGGCAACCGTGCACGAGCGCAACTTGCATGAGATGGTCGCGACGCTGGGGATCCAGTACCGCGGCATCCGGCAGGCGTTCAGTACCGTCAATGAACTGCACGCGCCTCATCGCATCGGCATGAAGTTGCGCGACGGGCCTTTTGCGTCGCTCGATGGTCTCTGGCACTTCCAGTCGCTGCGTCACGATGCCTGCAAGGTCGAGTTCCGACTCGACTACACCTTCAAGAGCGGGCTGCTTGGCCAGACGCTGGTGCCGGTCTTCGATCAGATCGCGCGTTCCTTCGTCGACGCGTTCGTACGCCGGGCCGAGCAGGTTTATTCGGGTGAGTGACCTGGTGTCCCCCGACGCGACGGACGCCTTGCAGGAATTGTCGATCGAGATCGCCTGGACCGAGCTAGGAGTCGTCCGCCTGCAGGCAATGCGGGTGCCTGCAGGCTGCCATGTGGCCGACGCGCTCGCGGCCGCAATGGGGCAGGGGCTTGCCCCGGGTTCGCTGCTCGCGACGACGGGCGTGGCGGTATTTGGTCGTCTGCGCGGTCCGGATCACGTTCTGGTCGATGGCGATCGGATCGAATTGCTCGGGCCGCTGCTGGTCGACCCCAAGCTCGCGCGCGAGCGCCGGGTGGCGCAGCAACGCGCCGCCGAGCCGCGAAGCCGCTGGCGCCCGCAAGGGCGTTGAAGGCTCGCAGATTGAATATTCCGAGCAGCCTTGGCGCCCGATCCGAACGGCGCTCAGCCGCGCCGGCAATCCTCGGTCAAAGCTTTCTGAAGATCGTCGCGACGCTTGGCGGCTTCTTCGTCGTTCATGAAGGCCCGTTCACCGTTAGCCTCGACACGGCTGATACGCGCGCCGCTGTCGAGGGTCCGCAGATCAGTGCGCCTGTCTTCGCAGATTTTCGCCAGTTGCGCGGCTTTTTGAACCTGCTCGGCCTGCTTGCGTTCGGCCTGTTCGCGTTCCTGCTGGCGGCGCTTGAACGCCATGTCCCGTTCGGCAAAGGTGCGCGGCGCGTTGGCTTCCTTCGTGGAGTTTTCCGCCCCCGCCTTGGCGGCGCCGGATTGGTCGGCAACCGATCCGCGCAGTACCTGCACCCCGGCGCGCGGGGTGGCGGGCGGGCGGTCCGAATAGACCACCTGGCCCGATTCGTCCACCCACTTGAACTGAGCATGCACGGCGGCGGGCAGCATGCCGGCAAGGAGAAGCAGGATGCTCAGCGGGCAGACCGGGCGTTTCATGGCGGCTCTCGAATCGTTGATCCCGGGATTGTTCTGCCCGCTGCTCGCGTGCGCGCAGATGCGCCGATGAATGGCTTGCCGGACGGCCCCAACGGCGGCCAGGCTCCGACGCCGCCAGCTGCCAGGCCAGCAGCCTGTCGGCGTTGAATCCTGCCAGCGCACTCAGCGCGGACGCAGGTATAATGTGTCTTTGCCAGATGGGAAGCCATGCGACTGACCAAGAAGGCACTGACGTTTGATGACGTCCTGCTCGTTCCGTCATACTCTGACATCCTCCCCCGCGACACCTCCCTGAAGACGCGGCTCACGCGTCGAATCGGCCTGAATATCCCGTTGCTGTCAGCTGCGATGGATACCGTGACCGAAGCGCCACTGGCAATTGCCATGGCCCAGGAAGGCGGCATCGGGATCGTTCACAAGAACCTGACACCGGCTGCCCAGGCAGCCCAGGTGCTCAGGGTCAAGCGATTCGAATCCGGTGTTCTCTCGGACCCCATCACCATCAGTCCCGACATGCGGGTGCGTGACGTCATTGCGCTCACCCGGCTGCATCGCATCTCGGGCCTCCCGGTCATCGCCAACGGCAAGATCGTGGGCATTGTCACCAACCGTGATCTGCGCTTCGAAACCCGCCTCGATGAACAGGTGAGCTCGATCATGACCCCGCGCGAGCGGCTCATCACGATCCGCGAAGGTGCCACGCTGGACGAGGCTCAGGCGCTGATGCATCGTCATCGGCTCGAGCGGGTGCTGGTAACCAACGACGCCTTCGAGCTGCGCGGTCTCGTCACAGTCAAAGACATCCTGAAGGCCACCGAACACCCCAGCGCGGCCAAGGACAGCAAGGGCAAGCTGCGGGTTGGTGCCGCTGTCGGCGTCGGCGCTGACAGCGAACAGCGGGTTGAGCTCCTGATCAAAGCCGGGGTCGATGTGCTGATCGTCGATACAGCACATGGCCACAGCAAGGGTGTGATCGATCGGGTGCGTGAGATCAAACGCCAGTACCCGAACATCGATGTCATCGGCGGCAACATAGCCACCGCTGAGGGCGCGCGGGCGCTGGTCGAGGCGGGCGCCGATGGCGTCAAGGTTGGCATCGGGCCGGGCTCGATCTGCACCACCCGAATCGTGGCAGGTGTGGGTGTGCCGCAGATTTCCGCGATCAGCGACGTCTCCGCCGCGTTGGCCGGAACCGGCGTGCCGATGATCGCCGACGGCGGTGTCCGCTATTCGGGCGATGTCGCCAAGGCAATCGCCGCTGGCGCCGACACCGTCATGATGGGCTCTCTGTTCGCCGGCACCGAAGAAGCGCCGGGCGAGGTCATCTTGCTGCATGGCCGCTCGTACAAGAGCTATCGCGGGATGGGCTCTCTGGGCGCCATGCAGGAGGGTGCGGCAGATCGCTATTTCCAGGATCCCGAGTCCAACGCAGACAAGCTCGTCCCCGAGGGTATCGAGGGCCGGGTGCCCTACAAGGGATCGGTAGTGGCCATCGTGTATCAGTTGTGCGGTGGTTTGCGCGCCAGCATGGGCTACTGCGGCTGCGCCGACATCGAGCAGATGCGCACACAGCCTCAGTTCGTCGAGATCAGCTCGGCCGGCATGCGTGAATCGCATGTCCACGACGTGCAGATCACGCAGGAAGCACCCAACTACCGCATCGACTAAAGACCGGGGCCGGCGCGCGTGATCGCGTGCGCCGCCTTCGGCACCGCCGGCCTGCGCCGGCTATATGCGTTTTCCTTTCGGCCAAGCCATGCACGACAAGATTCTGATCATCGATTTCGGCTCGCAGGTCACTCAGCTCATCGCGCGGCGGGTGCGCGAGACGCACGTGTACTGCGAGATCCATGCCTTCGATGAAGCCGAGCCGGTGCTTGCCGCCTGGCGAGCCGAGGGATCGCTGAAAGGCATCATCCTCTCGGGTGGGCCCAGCTCGGTGCTCGAGGATGGTTCGCCACGTGCGCCGCAGGCAGTGTTCGAGGCCGGTGTGCCCATTCTCGGCACCTGCTATGGCATGCAGACCATGGCCGCTCAGTTGGGTGGCGAGGTCGAGCTGGGTACGCTGCGCGAATTCGGGCATGCGCTGGTTCGAGCGCGCGGCCATACCCGGCTGCTCGAGGGCATAGAAGACCAGCGCAGCCCCGAGGGGCATGGCCTGCTCGATGTCTGGATGAGCCATGGCGACAAAGTCGTGTGCATGCCGGCAGGATTCAAGCTGATGGCGTCCACACAGAGCTGTCCGATCGCCGCGATGGCCGACGAGGTGCGCCACTGGTATGGGGTGCAGTGGCACAGCGAGGTCACCCACACCAGACAGGGTACGGCCATTTTGCGGCGCTTCGTGCTCGAGATCTGCGGGGCGCACGGCGACTGGACCATGCCCGGCTTCGTCGACGAAGCGGTGGCGCGCATCCGCGCCCAAGTGGGCACCGATCACGTCATTCTGGGGCTGTCAGGCGGGGTCGATTCATCGGTGGCTGCGGCGCTCATTCATCGGGCCATCGGCGCGCAGCTCACCTGTGTGTTCGTCGATCACGGCCTGCTGCGACTCAATGAAGCCGAGCAGGTGATGAGCACTTTCGCCGAACATCTGGGCGTGCACGTCATCCACGTCAACGCCGAGCAGGCCTTTATGGGCAAGCTGGCTGGGGTCAGCGACCCTGAAGCCAAACGCAAGATCATCGGCGGCGAGTTCGTCGAGGTGTTTCAGCAGGAATCAGACAAGCTCGCCGACGCGCGCTGGCTGGCGCAGGGCACGATCTACCCCGATGTGATCGAGTCGGCGGGCGCCAAGAAAAAGGCCCACACCATCAAGTCGCACCACAACGTGGGCGGGCTGCCGGCCTCGATGAAGCTCAAGCTGCTCGAGCCGCTGCGCGACCTGTTCAAGGACGAGGTGCGTGAGCTGGGTGTGGCGCTGGGACTGCCGCCCGAGATGGTGTACCGCCATCCGTTCCCGGGGCCCGGGCTGGGCGTCCGTATTCTCGGTGAGGTTCGGGCCGATTACGCGCACCTGCTGCAGCGGGCGGATGCAATTTTTATCGACGAACTCCGTGCCACGGTGGCTACCGCGCGTGATGTCGCGGCCGGACTGGCGGGGGAGGGCGACGCGGGCCGAAACTGGTATGACCTCACCTCGCAGGCCTTCGCGGTGTTCCTGCCGGTGCGCTCGGTGGGGGTGATGGGTGATGGCCGCACTTATGAGCATGTGGTGGCGCTCAGGGCAGTGCAGACGCAGGATTTCATGACGGCGCACTGGGCGCATCTGCCGCACGAGCTGCTGGGGCGGGTATCGAACCGCATCATCAACGAGGTGCGCGGGATCAATCGGGTGGTTTACGACATCTCAGGAAAACCGCCGGCGACAATCGAGTGGGAATAAATTATCTTCGTGTCAGGTCGTGCCATGCAGTCCGGCTTTTCCTCGAAGAGCCAGTCCTGACAGAGGGTTAGCGTCTCGTCTGGTCTCAAACCGCCACAGCAAAGCCCGCCGAAATCGGCGGTATTGCTGGCGGTATTGAAGAGCCGGTCCTTGAACGACCACGGTTGGTACCGTCAAATGCCCTGACGGTATCGGTTGTCGGATTCAGTTGGGGGACTCGACTTAGCCGAGTCCACCCGGGCCACGCGAAAGTCGGTCTATGACCGGAATTTGGCGCTTGAGTACGTGATTGACGGCAGCACGGTCTTGCAGTGGTGTCGGCGCGGCTCAATGCAGATGTTCCGTTGCGCTCATGTCATTGCCGACCGCAACGCCTGCCAGATCGTGGCGCATTAGGATGGCGGGCGACATGGCGTTCAGTACAGAGATTGCTTCTGTACGTCTGATGTACTAACATCGGAAATCTAGAAGGTTTCGCCATGACAACCGCCACCCGCTCTGCCCGTCTTGGACTGCGTGCCACCCCCCAGCAGGAGGCCGTTTTGCGCCGGGCGGCCGAGGTGTCAAACAAGTCGATGACGGACTTCATTCTCGACAGTGCGTACCAGGCGGCTGAGCAAACCTTGTTGGACCAGAGGCTGTTTCTGGTGACGGGCAGTCAGTCGCAGGCTCTGCTGTCGTTGCTGGACAGACCGGCGCGGGACAACCCGGGCTTGAAGGACTTGTTTTCTCGACGCGCGCCATGGGCTGAGTGATGGCGCCGGGCGCGCCACAGCCGCTGGACGCCGGGCACCCGCTGGACGCCTTCGATTGCGGCAACCCTGCGCTAAATGACTGGTTGTTTCGGCATGCAAGACAGGCCCATGCCAGCGGCTCGGCCAGAACTTATGTGGTTGTCGATGACCAGCGCATTGCTGGCTACTTCAGCTTGGCCGTGGGGCAGATCGACAGCCTGGAAGCGCCCGAACGCGTGCGCAAGGGTATGGGCAACTATCCAATCCCGGTGGTCATCCTTGCACGGCTTGCCGTGTCGATGGTCGACCAGGGCCGTGGCCTCGGCGTTGGCTTGCTTCAGGACGCGATCCGTCGCACGCTTGTCGTTGCAGATCAGGCTGGCGTCCGCGCCTTGCTGACCCACCCGATCAGCGAAGCCGCAGCGCGCTTTTACTTGCGGTTCGGTTTCGAGGCGTCGCCGGCGCGCGAGCAGCAACTGATATTGCTGCTTAAGGATGCGCGCCGCCTGCTGGCGCCAACTTCCAAAACGGCGGGCAAGGCCAAGTCAGGCGGACCGAACCCGAAGGCAAGGAAACACGGGGGTGAAAGTGGCTGACGAAACCGTCACGACGTTCAACGCCGGCGCCTCAATGCTGGGATATCTGTACCAGGTCCGCGTGGCGCTACTGTGGGCCATTCGCCAGAGCCGGGTCGGCGACTTTTCGGTGAATCTCGAAACGCTGGATGACGTGAGCTTCGAGTC
>JAYVOV010000163.1:0-8267 GCA_043757735.1 Burkholderiaceae bacterium | reverse complement strand
GGCGCACGCGAGATCTGCATCAGCCACGGCATGGATGCGTACCTGACCAAACCGATCGACACCGAAGCGCTGTGGCGCGAGCTTGACGGCCTGATGTCAGTCAGCGTCGTTGGAGCCGAAGCCGCACCAGCCGAGCCCGCGCCGCCGAGTGCAAAAGTTGCCGATTTTGTGGCAGCACGCCAGACCATGGACGACGACCGTAAGTTGTTCGAGGAAATGGTGAAGCTGTTCCAGAGCGATGCGCCAGTGAGGATGCAGCAAATCCGGGACGCGCTGGCCCTGGGCGAGAGCGAAGGGGTGCATCAGGGTGCGCACAGCATCATGGGGATGGCGGGCATCTTCAGTGCTGAACGCACCGTGCAGGCGGCGGCCCGGCTGGAGGGTCTGGCGGCATTTGGATCGATCAAGCCGGGTGCGCTGGAGGCTGCGGCCGAACTGGAGGTGGCTATGGCTGACCTGCAGGCAGCATTGCTGCTTTATCAGTGGTGAGGCGATTGTCTGGCGCGGCTGGATGGCACGCTGCTCATGCCCTTCAAGGGCGAGGGCTGAGACGTCTAACGCGTTGACTCGATCGTGCGCGCCGCATCGTGACGGGCACGATCGGATGTGCCGGTGCCCGCCCAAAAACCGCCCGGATGTTCGATGTCGGCGCGGATGTCGGCCGGCAGATGCCGGAGCAGCCAACGGATCGCCAGCGGAATCAGAACGATGTCGTCCATCACCCCGAACAGCGGGATCAGGTCGGGGATCAGATCGATCGGGGAGAAGAGATAGAGCACGATGCCGGCGGTGCCCACCTTCAACCAGCGCGGGGCTCGCGGATGGCGAACAGCCCGCCACAGCAGCACGGCATCGCCACGCACGACGGTCCAGAGCACAGCCAGTCGCTTCCACATGTTCGAACTCCAAGTGATGTTTTCTGCAGCTGCTTTAACGCGCAGCCGCGGCCGCTGGCTGACCGCGTTAACGCACAGCCGTGGCCGCTGGGTGATCGAGGCTCATCGAGCGGTGCACTCAAGGCTCGAGAATATTGAACATCGGCGCAAAACCATCGAGGGTGTCGAACAGCGCCGCCACCACGCTGCGATCACCTTCGACAGCCATCATCTCCTGCTCCAGTGCCTGCGCGAACGACTGGCCAGCCACCATGATGGCGGCAAGGCCTTTGCGATCCATCCGCACCCGCGCCTGGGCCCGTGCGCCGTGCGATCCCGGGCCGTGGCTCAGCGCGCAGTGACTCAGCGTGAGGCGGTGAGCATCGGCCTCGCCCGCCATCACCCAGTCGATGCGAAGCGCCAGGCCGGCAGCTTTCTGACCGTTGACCCGGATGGCGAGGTAGTCGAAGAACATCGGCATCGGCAGCATCGCCACCACCCGCGGCGCCACACCGCCCTGCGCGCCCGGCGGCGATTTGGGCGCCCCGAAACGCAGCTCCCTGGCGCCCAGCAGATAGGCATTGCGCCAGGTCGAGGACTCGCTCTGGTAGCCCAGCTGCTCCAGCGCATCGGCGCCCAGCTCGCGCGCCGCCCGATTGGCGGGATCGGCGAAGATCACGTGATGGGTGACCTGCGCCACCCAGCGATAGTCGCCTGCTTCGAAGTCGCGCCGCGCACGGGACAGCACGGCATCGGCGCCGCCCATGTACTCCAGATACTTGACCGCCTCGCCTTGTGGCGTCAGCGGATTGAGGTTCACCGGATTGCCGTCGTAGGGCCCCAGGTAGTGCGCATACACGGCCCGCACATTGTGCGCGAGTGCGCCATAGTAGGGACGCGCATGCCAGCTGCCCTGCAACGAGGCCGGCATGGTGAACCCCTCGGCGATCTCGTGCGGCGTGAGGCCGTGGCTCATCAGCCGCAGGGTCTGATCGTGGAGATAGCGGTACATGTCGCGCTGCTCCTCGATGAAGCGGCGAACTTTGGCCTGCTCCCAAGTGGGCCAATGGTGCTGGGCGATGCAGACATCGGTACGGTCGATGAAGGCATCGAGCGCCTGATCCAGATACTTCGACCAGGCCAGAGAATCGCGGGTCTTGGCGCCGCGGATCGGGCACAGATTGTGCATGGTGTGGCAGCCGTTTTCCGCCAGGTTCAGCACGCGCAGCTGCGGAAAGAAAAAATTCATTTCTGCCGGCGCTTCGGTCTCGGGCGTCAGCTGGAAGATGATCTCGATGCCATCGACGACATGGGTCTCGGTGGGCTCGGTGATGATTCGATTGGGCGCGATCAGGCTCATAGAACCGCGGCCGGTGACCTTGCCCAGGCCGCTGTCGACATGAGCACGCGGCCCGCGCTCGAGCGTCGGACCGAACTGGAACATCGCCCGCCGGCGCATCGGCACACCCGCGAGGATATTTTCCGAAATGACTTCCTTCATGAAGCCGTCGGGCGCAATCACCGCCACGGCGCCGCTGGCCGCCTGCTCGGGCGTGATGACGCCTTCGACGCCACCATAGTGATCGGCGTGACTGTGCGAGTAGATGACCGCCTTCACAGCGCGTTCGCCGCGATGAGCCCTGTACAGCGCCAGGGCGGCGCTCGCGCTTTCGGTGAAGGTGAGCGGATCGATGATGATGACGCCGCTGTCGCCTTCAATGATGGTCATGTTGGCGAGGTCGAAGCCGCGCACCTGATAGAGGCGGTCGGTGACTTTGAACAGGCCGTGCAGGCGGTTCAGGCGCGCCTGGCGCCACAGGCTCGGGTTGACGGAATCGGGCGAGCCCTCCTCCTCCAGGAACGCAAACGACGACATGTCCCACACCACCTGCCCCCTGGCTCCCAGAATGCGCGCATCGGGGATGCTGCCCATCAGCCCGCGGGCCGCGTCATCGAAGGATGCGTTGTCGGAAAAGTCGAGTTCGGAAAACACCGCCCGATTCAGGCAGCAGGTATGGCTCGAGGCCGGCTTCATGATCGAACCCAAGTCCGGGACGGTGCTCATGCGGATTCTCCGAAGTGGAAGTGGTGTCGGCCTGTCGGCCTGGCGGATTTCAGGATTCGAGCAGCATGCGCAGATCGGCCCGCACCCGTCGGCCCTCGTCGCCTGCGGCGGCGACGGTGGCGCCCATGCCGAAGTAGCCATGGATCAGACCGGCGCCGTGGTGCTCGAGCACCCGCACGCCTGCCGCCCGCAAGGCCTGACCGTAGGCAACTCCTTCGTCACGCAGCGGATCGTACTGCGCGGTGCACAGCACTGTCGGCGGCAGACCAGCCAGACTGGCCGCCTGCAGCGGCGAGACCCGCGGGTCGTGCGCGTGGTCGGGATGCGCCAGGTAGTGATCGGCAAACCACTGCATCACCGCAAGCGTCAAGAAATAGCCTTCGGCGTTCTGATCCCGCGAAGGGAAGCGACGATTGGCATGTGCGTTGCGGTAGTGGCCGACGACATCGGTGACCGGATAGATGAGCAGTTGTGCGGCCAGCAGAGGGCCACCATCACGCGCTGCCAGCGCCACGGCGGCCGCGAGATTGCCGCCCGCGCTGTCGCCCGCCACCGCCAGCGGCTGCCCGGTGCCACCGAAGTCGGCCAGCCGCGAGGCGACCTGTACAAGCGCTGCCTGCGCGTCGTCGAAGGCGGCCGGGAATGGCGCTTCGGGCGGTCGGCGATAGTCGACGCTGACCACATTGCAGTCGAGTTCGATGGCCAGCGTTCTGGCCGCGCGGTCATGGGTTTCGATGTCGCCCGCCACCCATCCACCGCCGTGGTAATAAACCACCGTGGGCGCGGGCTTGCGTGCAGTGCGATAGATCCGAACCGGGATTTGGCCGCCCGGGCCGGGCAGCATCGCGTCTTCGACCGAGCCGGGTTGCGGCAATGGCAGGTCGCTGCGCGCAGCAGCCAGGGCACGCAGCGATTCACGCGCGCCGACCGGTGTCAGCGAGGGCACATCTTGCAGCGGCATCAATGGAATGATTCGGGCGATATCGGCGTCGAGCGGCATTGAGGTCTCCATTTCAGTTTTCTAGTTTGATGTCGAGCGGCTTGAGCAGCGATGCGGAAATGCCGTGTCGCTGGCCACCGGCGGCCCGAATTGCGCAAGGCGTCGACGAGATCCACGACTCGGCGCACTTTACAGGCGGCCATCCGTTACAGGCGGCGATCCGTTCGCGTGCCCAGGCTTGCAGCGCCGGTGCGGCGAGTGTACCGGCAGCACCGTCACCCATGACCGCCACCGCGTTCGCTGTTTCACCAAGGCAGGGATCACGCGCCGATATGACACAGGCTTACAGGATCTGCGGTTGCCGGCCGCAGCCTGCAGTCGTCTCGGGGCGCCCGCCCGGAAGGACACCGGCCGCACACACCGTTCGAGAAAAAACGAGAGGCGGTCATTCGGGGCGCCGATGCCGTCGCCAAAAGGCACGTATCATCGATTGAAACTTCGGTGCGCCCGCTATGCATTCGACCCCTGCCGTCCACCGCCACGCGCTCGTCCTGTTTTCCGGAGGGCAAGACTCCACGACCTGCCTGGCCTGGGCGCTTTCGCGCTTCGAAATCGTGGAAACCATCGGCTTTGACTACGGCCAGCGCCATGCCATCGAACTGCAATGTCGGGAACCCGTGCTGACAGGCCTGCGCGGCATGAGGTCCGACTGGGCGCTCCGGCTGGGCGCCGATCACCTCGTCGACCTGAAATCACTGGGCCAGATCAGCGAGACCGCCCTCACCCGCGAGACCACGATCGCCTTCCAGCGCGACGGCCTGCCGACCACCTTCGTGCCGGCGCGCAACCTGCTGTTCCTGGGCTATGCGGCGGCCACCGCCTACCGGCGCGGCGCCACGGTGCTGGTCGGCGGCATGTGCGAAACAGACTTCTCCGGCTACCCAGATTGCCGCGACAACACGATCAAGGCAATGCAGGTGGCACTCTCGCTGGGCCTGGACGCGCCGCTGGTCATCGAAACGCCGCTGATGTGGATCGACAAAGCGGCTACCTGGCGGCTGGCGCAAGATCTGGGCGGCGCAGCGCTGATCGAACTGATCCGGGAATCGACTCACACCTGTTATTTGGGCCAACGATCGCAGCGCCATGCCTGGGGCTATGGCTGCGCACAGTGCCCGGCCTGCGATCTGCGTGCCCGCGGCCACCAGGCTTACATCTCGCACGAGGCCATGCGCTGAACGCGCGGCACCGGGCGCCAACCATTCGCACGAACCAAGAGGACGACATGGACAAGGCATTCGATCTGGTGATTCGCGGCGGCACCCTCGCCGACGGATCAGGCAATGAATTGCGCGAGGGCGACCTCGGGGTTCGCGACGGACGCATCGTGGCCACCGGCAAGATCTCCGGCAGCGGCACCCAGGAGATCGACGCACGGGGCAAACTGGTCACGCCCGGCTTCGTCGACATCCACACCCACTATGACGGCCAGGCCACCTGGGACAGCCGCATGCAGCCGTCCAGCCTGCACGGCGTGACCACTGCGGTGATGGGCAACTGCGGCGTCGGTTTCGCGCCGGTTCGTCCACAGGATCACGATCGACTGATCGAACTGATGGAAGGCGTTGAAGACATCCCCGGCGCCGCCTTGCACGAAGGTCTGACCTGGCAATGGGAATCGTTCGGTCAGTACATGGACTATCTCGATGGCATCCCGCGCGACATCGACATCGGCGCGCAATTGCCCCATGGCGCACTGCGTGTCTACGTGATGGGTGAACGCGCCACGCGCCTGGAGCCGGCCAATCAGCAGGACATCGCCCAGATGCGCGAGCTCGCGCGCGAAGCAGTAAAGGCGGGCGCACTGGGGTTTTCCACCTCGCGTTCAATGAACCACCGCAGCAGCACCGGCGATCCCACCCCTTCGCTGAAGGCCACTGAAGAGGAACTGGTCGGCATCGCGCAAGGGCTCGCCGATGCCGGGCGCGGCGTGCTGCAGATCATCTCCGACATGGCCTACAGCCAGGGCGATGAACTGGGCATGGTGTTTCGCATCGCCCGCACGTCCGGGCGGCCGGTGTCGATCTCGCTGGCCCAGAGCCACCGCAAACCAGACGACTGGCGCAAGGTGCTCGCGCGGATCCACGAAGAGGCGCAGACCGGCACGCGCATCGCGGCCCAGGTCGCGCCGCGCGTGGTCGGGGTGCTGTTCGGCTTGCAGGCCAACCGCAGCCCCATTCATGGTTCAGCAACCTTCATGCGCCTGCGCGAACGCGAGCGCGCCGACATGGTGGCCGCCATGCGCAACCCGGAGATCCGCCGCAGCATTCTGGCCGAGGCCGCCGACAATCCGTTCTTGCGCATCGATCTCAAACCCTACGACTACGAGCGTGTCTTTGCGCTGGGCAACCCGCCCGACTACGAGCCGCCGATCGAACGCTCGGTAGTTCATCTGGCCCGGGCCGCCGGCCTCGACACGCTGGCCATGGCCTACGACCTGATGCTCCAAGACGAAGGACGCGCGCTGCTGCTCGCCCCGTTCGCCAATTACGCTGAGTGCTCGCTCGACGCCTGCGCCGAACAGTTGAGCCACCCGGACGCCTTGTTCGGACTGGGCGACGGCGGCGCGCACGTCGGCTCGATCTGCGATGCGAGTTTCACCACCTACATGCTCACCCACTGGGGACGCGACCGCGCCAGCGGCCGCCTGCCGCTGCCGCTGCTCGTGAACCTGCTGACCGCACGCAATGCGCGGGCGGTGGGCATGACCGATCGCGGTTCGCTGGCCATCGGCATGAAGGCCGACATCAATGTGATCGACATGAGCCGGCTGGCGATCCATTCGCCGATCGTGCTCAAAGACCTGCCGGCGGGCGGGCGGCGCTTCCAGCAGACATCGGCTGGCTACGACGCGACCATCGTTTCTGGTCAGGTGGTCTACCGCGATGGTCAGGCGACCGGCGCGCTGCCGGGCCGGCTGGTGCGCAGCGCCTGAGCTGAGGGCATTTTGCAGCGCGCCGCGCTGACCACGCCAATTGCAGGCAGCCCAGCAGGCTGCCTGCTGGGCTGCCTGCGATCAGAACCTTCATAACGCCCGTTTGGGTTTGGCTTCCCGAAAACTGACGCCGGTCTCAGCCAATTCGCGCAGCAGTGCGCTGGGTGCCCAGCGCACGCCATACCGCTCGTGCCACACCACGAGCTGGTCATAGACCGCTCGCGGGCCAGCCCCGTCAGCCCAGAACAGCAGCCCGCCGCGATAGCGCGGAAACCCAAATCCATAAAGCCACATCACATCGACATCGCTGGCCCGCAGGGCCTTGCCTTCTTCCAGGATCTTGCAGGCCTCGTTGACCGAGCCGAACAGCAGGCGATTCAAAATTTCCTGGTCGGTGAATTCACGCTGCGCCACACCGAGCTCGCGCGCCACATCGGCGACGATACGCGCGACCTCAGGATCTGGGTGCGGCGTGCGATCGCCTTTTTCGTAGCGGTACCAGCCGGCGCCTGACTTCTGGCCGGTGCGGCCCATCTCGACCAGGCGATCAGGCACCAGCAGCTTGCGGTAGGAAGGGTCAGCCGCCGCACGCCGTTTGCGCGCCGCATAGCTGATATCCAGGCCAGCCAGGTCACCGACTGCGAACGGGCCCATCGGATAGCCAAATTCGACCATGACCTTGTCGATCTGCTCGGGACGCGCGCCCTCCTCCACCATCAGCACCATTTCGGTGTTGAACGGCCCGCGGCTGCGATTGGCGACGAAACCATCGCAGTTGCCGGCGACTGCGCCAATCTTGCCGATGTCACGGCCCCACTTCAAGGTTGCAGCGAGCGTCGCGGCGGCGGTCTTTTCGCCCTTCACTACCTCCAGCAGTTTCATCACGTTGGCCGGGCTGAAGAAGTGCGCACCGGCGACATCCTGCGGACGCTGCGTGACCGCTGCGATCTGGTCGATGTCGAGAGCCGAGGTGTTCGAGAGGAGCAGCGCGCCGGGCTTCATCACCGCATCGAGCCTGGCGAACAGAATCTTCTTGACCGCCATGTCCTCGAACGCGGCTTCGATGACAGCATCGCACTGGCTGATTGCCTCGTCGTCATCGACGGGCTCGATCAGCGCGAGGCGCTGAACCATTTCGGCCTGAGTCAGGCTGCCGCGCTTGACACTGATCGCGTAGTTGTCACGGATGCGCTGCATGCCCTTGTCGAGAACTTCGCGCGTGGCGTCGAGGATCTTCACCGCCATGCCATGATCGGCGCAGCTCATCGCGATGCCGCCGCCCATCGTGCCGGCGCCCACCACCGCGACCGACCTGATGCGCGGGTAGGCCAGGTCCGCAGGCAGGCCGGGAATCTTCGCGGCTTCGCGTTCAGAAAAGAAGGCGTAGCGCAA
>JAYVOV010000162.1:0-2260 GCA_043757735.1 Burkholderiaceae bacterium | reverse complement strand
CGGCCCGCGTCACGGCGATCGGCGCTGCGGTCACGTCGGGCCAGTCGGTCACGGTGCGGGCTCGGATCGAGAGCAGCACCGACCAGATCAGACCTGGGGAAACCCTGCAGGCGCGGGTGCGCGTGGGCATTCCCGCGCGGGCGCAGTGGCGCGTGCCGGCGACGGCGATCGCGCAGCTGCCGGGCCGCACCGTCTTGTTCGTGAGCTCCGCCGAGGGCGTGCGCGTCGTGGCGGTGACGGTGCATGGCCGCGACGAGGACAACGCGATGATCGAGGCCGCGCTGCAGCCGGCCGACCGGGTGGTGGTCAGCGGGGTGTCCGCATTGAAGGCCATGATCAGCGAGGCCCGATGATGATCGATCGACTGATCGAGCTGTCGCTGCGCCAGCCGCTCCTGGTCATCATGCTCTCGGTGCTGCTGACGGCGGGCGGCGTCCAGGCCTGGCGCGGGCTGCCGATCGACGCCTTTCCCGATGTCTCCACCACCCAGGTGAAGATCATCATCAAAGCACCGGGCATGACCCCGGAAGAGATCGAACAGCGGATCACCCTGCCGATCGAACTCGAGATGCTCGGCATCCCGCACAAGCGGCTGGTGCGCTCGGTCTCCAAGTACGCGATCGCCGACGTCACCGTCGATTTCGACGACGCGACCGATGTCTACTGGGCGCGCCAGCAGGTAAGCGAAAGGCTAGCCGGCGTGATGCGCGAACTGCCCGCCGGCACCAGCGGCGGCCTTGCACCGGTGACCACCCCACTGGGCGAAATGTTCATGTTTACGCTGGAGAGCGCAACCCACAGCCTGGCGGAACGGCGCACGGTGCTCGACTGGGTCATTCGGCCAGCCTTGCGCACGCTGCCCGGTGTGGCCGACGTCAATGCCCTGGGCGGCGAGGTCCGCACCTATGAAATTGCGCCGGACCCGGGCCTGATGAACGCACGCGGGATCACCTTCGAGCAGCTGCGCCAGGCGATCGAGACCAACAATCGCAACGATGGCGCGGGCCGCGTCGCCGATGGCGAAGAAGCGCTGGTGGTGCGGGTGGAAGGCAGTGCGCGCAGCGCTGGCGACCTGCGTGAAACTGTGGTGAAAAGCAGCCACTCCGCCACGACCCGCATCGGCGACGTCGCACAGGTGCGCATCGCCAGCGCGACGCGCTACGGCGCGGTCACCGCCGATGGCAGTGGCGAAACGGTGCAAGGTCTCGTGCTCGGGCTGCGCGGCGCCAACGCCCGTGATGTGGTGAGCGGCGTTCGCGAACGGCTGGCACAGATCGAACCCAAGCTGCCGCCCGGCATGAAGATCCGCGTGTTCTACGACCGCGGCGAGCTCATCGACCGGGCGGTGGCCACCGTCATCAAGGCCCTGGCCGAAGCCGTGGTGCTGGTCGCCATCGTTTTGCTGGTGTTCCTGGGCGACCTGCGCGCCGCACTGGTGGTGGCAGTGGTCCTGCCGCTGTCGATCCTGGCTGCATTCATGATGATGCGGCAAGCCGGACTGTCGGCCAATCTGATGAGCCTGGGCGGACTGGCGATCGCCATCGGCATACTGGTCGATGCGGCGGTGGTGGTGGTCGAGCACGCCTCGACCCGACTGGCCGGGGCCGCCGCAGATCCCGCCAGCCGGCGCGCCTGCATGGCCGGCGCGGTGCGCGAAGTGGCGCAGCCGGTGATCGCGGGCATCGCCATCATCGGCACCGTGTTCCTGCCGCTGCTCACGCTCGAAGGGCTCGAAGGCAAATTGTTCTCGCCCGTCGCGCTGTCGATCGTCTTCGCGCTGAGCGGGTCGCTGGTGCTGGCTTTCACGCTCGTGCCGGTGCTGGCCGTCTCACTGCTGCGCCGCGGCGCTCATCCTGAGCCCTGGCTGGTGCGCCGATCGCAGGCCGGCTATGCCCGTCTGCTCGAGGCCGTGCTCAGGCACCCGCGCTGGGTCGTGTTCGGCGCGCTCGTGTCCCTGGCCGCAGCGGGCGCCGTCTACCCGACGATCGGACGCAGCTTCATGCCCACGCTCGACGAAGGCAGCCTGATCGTGCAGCTGCAGAAATCGACCGCGATCGGTCTCAACGAATCGGCGGCCATCGATCTGCGGGTACAGCAGGCGCTGATGCGCGAGGTGCCCGAGATCACCGCGATCGTCGCGCGGGCGGGGTCCGATGATCTCGGGCTGGATCCAATGGGTTTGAACGAATCGGACGTCTTTCTGGTGCTGGCGCCGCGCGCGCAGTGGCGCGGCGACAAAGCCCTGATCACGCAGTCGATC
>JAYVOV010000161.1:0-2263 GCA_043757735.1 Burkholderiaceae bacterium | reverse complement strand
TGCGGATACGCGGGGCGTCCGCACCGGCATGCGCCAGTCGGGCGCGAATAAAAACATGCGCCGCCTGCGCCTGCTCGGGTGAAGCGGTACGGCCGGTGCCGATCGCCCAGACCGGTTCATAGGCGACCACCAGACGATCGATGCGCGCCGCGGCCGTGACCCGCGCCAGTGCATCGATCTGCCGCGCCAGCACGGCCTGCGTCTGGTCAGTTTCACGATCTTCGAGCGTTTCGCCGACACAGACGATCACGCCGATGTCCTGCGCGAGCGCCTGGTCGGCCTTGTGAGCGATCATCTCGTCGCTTTCGCCCAGCAGCGTGCGACGCTCGGAATGGCCGACGATGACCCAGCGGCAACCAAGATCACGCAGCATCGAGGCCGACACTTCGCCGGTGAACGCACCATTCTCGAACGAGGCGACATCCTGCGCTGCCCACACCACGTCGGTGTCGCCCAACCAAGCCGACGCCTGGCCGAGATACGGATAGGGCGGCGCGATAGCGACCTCGACCTGCGACAGCAAGGAGCGATCGATGCTGGACCGCAAGGCCGTGAAAAGATGTTCGTTGGCGATCAGGTCGCCATTCATCTTCCAGTTGCCGACCACGAAGGGTTTGCGAGTCTTCATCCGCACGGCGGCTTTCTGAGGTAAACCCCCGATTCTAGTTGTGAGAGCGGCGCGCCGTCAATTCCCGCGACACTGAACTGCGCCCGATGGCGGCGCGCGCAACAGGCTTCGCGCAACCGGGAACCGCTGCTCGGAAACGCTACTTCGGCTCTGCGGGTGGCGAACCAGGGCCGGCCGGCGTGACCGCCGCCTCCCGCCACGGCGCAGCACGGCCCGACTTCCACCGCCAGGCCCACACGACGTAGCCAGACAAACCGTACAGCACGAACAAAGAAAACAACACGACAGGCGGATCGCTCGACACCAGCACGAACAGCAGCACCACGCCGATCACGAAAATGAAAGGCACGCTGCGACGCAGATTGATGTCCTTGAAACTGTAGAACGGCGCGTTCGAGACCATCGTCACACCGGCATACACGGTGAACGCCCAGGCCACCCAGGCCAAGTCTTTGGGCGAGGCGGTGATCCACTTGGTTTCGCGAAGATCGGTGACGATCCAGATGAGGCCCGTCACCATCGCCGCCGCCGCTGGGCTGGGCAGGCCCTGGAAGTAGCGCTTGTCGACCACACCGATGTTTGCGTTGAACCGGGCCAGCCGCAACGCCGCCCCGGCGCAATACACGAATGCCGCCAGCCAGCCCCACTTGCCCAGGCCGCGCAGAGTCCATTCGTACATGATCAGCGCCGGCGCCGCGCCGAACGACACCATGTCGGAAAGGCTGTCGTACTGTTCGCCGAAGGCGCTCTGGGTGTTCGTCAGGCGCGCCACCCGGCCATCGAGACTGTCGAGCAGCATCGCGACGAAGGTCGCCACGGCAGCGTAGTCGAAGCGCGCGTTCATGGCCTGGACAATGGCGTAGAAGCCGCAGAACAGCGAAGCGGTGGTGAACGCGTTGGGCAGCAGGTAGATGCCGCGTGCGCGGCGCGGGCTGGGACCACCGCCGCCACCGCCACTGCCGCCACCACCACCGCCACCGCCACTGCCACTGCCACTGCCACTGCCGGCATCACCGGCATTGCTGACATCGCTGGCGGGCGCCGGGCGCAGCGCCGGTCGGAGGGGTCGGAATCGGCGTCGACTCATCGCTGGTAGGGTTCCTGGCGCAGCCATTTGGTGGCGATCCACTTTTCGCCTTCGATAACCGGCGTGCCGGCATGCAGACAGCGCGAATCGAGTTCACCGGCTGCGTTCAGGTATTCGAAATAGACGGCGCTGCCGCGTCGCGGCTTGACCTCCAGCGACAGGTCCGGGAAGCGGGTCTCGCCGCCACGGGTGACGGTATTGAGGTAGATGACGACGGTGGCGATCCGCTGCCCGCCCCATCTCATGACCTCGGCGCTGCCGGGATCAACCGGGTCGAAAAAATCGTGGTGGGCAAGGTACTCGTTGCCCGGCTTGTAGTACAGGATCTGCAAGGGTTCGCCGTGTTCGACCGGCAGGCCGGTGAGCGCGGCGATTCTTTGTTCGATGCGGGCCACGATCGCGTTCTCGCCGCGCTCGAAGTGGGTGCCGGCGCTGGTGCGAACCGCACTGATCTGATCACTGCCGGTTGTCCGGTCGACCACCGACGAGCGGGTGAGCTTGCCAGCCGACAAGGCGATGAGTTCTTCGCACTCCTGCTCGGTGAGCAG
>JAYVOV010000160.1:0-2268 GCA_043757735.1 Burkholderiaceae bacterium | reverse complement strand
GTGGGCGCTCGCGATCGAATACATCCGGGCATCTGCCCGCCTGCACATGAAAGGCCGTTCGGTATGCACAATCTCATTCTGAAACATCTGCGGCGCGTATTCGCCTTCGCAGCGCTGAGCGCGGCAATTGCCGCCCAGCCAGCCCTCGCACAAAGCGACGCCTGGCCTGGCGCGAAACCCATCTCGATCATCATCACCTTCGGCGCCGGCAGCGGCTCCGACGTCACCGCACGGTTTCTCGCACGGGCGCTCAAGGAGCATCTCAACGCCAATGCGGTGGTCGACATCCGGCCAGGCGCGGCCGGCATGATCGGCGCTCAGGTCGCCGCTCGCGCCGCGCCGGACGGCTACACCGTCCTGATGGGCAGCGGCACCGTCAACGCGGCCAACTACCCGCTCTTTCGTGAGCGCATTCAATACTCGCCGCAATCGTTCACCACGGTGGCGGTGCTGTACGTATCGCCCGCTGTCATGTTCGTCACCAGCGACCTCGCCGGCGAAACCTTCGCCGAGCTGTTCGCCTCGGCGGCTCGACTGAATCGCAAGCTCAGCTGCGGCAGCGGCAATACCGTCACCCAGGTGGCCTGCGAGATTCTCAGGCGCAAGACCGGCGCCGATGTCGTCAATGTTCCCTACAAAGGCAACGGCCAGTCGCTGACCGACCTGGCCTCCGGACAGATTTCGATCGCCTTCGCCGACATGGCTGCGGCGGCACCCCTGCTGGCGCGCAAGTCGATCCGAGCGGTCATGGTCCCCAGCAGCGCCCGCCTGAGCACGCTGCCCGACGTGCGCACCGCCAGTGAATGGGGCCTGCAGGACTTCGAATTTCTGTCCTGGAACGCCATCTTCGTGCCCGCCGGAACCCCTGCCGACATTGTCGCCAGGCTCAATCAGGCCGCTCGCCAGATGCTCGATTCGCCCGAATGGGACAAGCAGCGCAGCACAACTTCCGGCATGCGCGTGGCGGCCGACCTGGCAAGCTCGCAGGCCTTCGTCAGCGCTGAAATTGCCAAGTGGGAACGCTATGCGCGCGACTCCGGCGTCAAGGGATCGGACTGAACGTACAACTGGCCCCGCTGTTCGAAACGCCCAAAGACCCTGGAACCCGCCCATGACCCAAACCCCCAAGAACCCTGAAGCGGGTGCGCTCGATGGCGTGCGCGTGCTCGAGTTCACAGCGCTGATCGCCGGCCCCTCGGCTGCCCGCGCTCTGGCCGACCATGGCGCCGAGGTCATCAAGATCGAACGCTTCCCCGGCGGTGACGCCGCTCGCACCACCAAACGCAACGGCGCTGCGCGCAGCGCCATGTACGTGCAGCACAACGGCGGCAAGAAGAGCCTGTGCATCGATCTCACCCGGCCCGAGGGTCTGGAGATCGCGCGCGATCTCGTCCGGCACAGCGATGTCGTGATCGAAGCCTACACGCCCGGCGTGATGGAAAAGCTCGGGCTGGGCTTTGACGCGCTCAAAGCCCTCAACCCGCGCATCATCTTGTGCTCGATCAGCGGCTTCGGGCAGTCCGGACCCAATGCCCACCGGCCTGGCTATGCGCACATCGCCCACTCGATGACCGGCTTTCTGGCCATTCAGTTCCTGCAGCGCAACCCGCCCGAGCGGCCGCGCGGACCGGGCATCGCCCTGGCAGACGTGGTCACCGGCATCACCGCCTTCGGCGCCATCTGCGCGGCGCTGTTCAAGCGCGAGCGCACCGGGCGCGGCGAACGCATCGATGTGGCTTTGTTCGACTCCCTGTTCGCGGCCAACGACGAAACCCTCCAGCAATGCCTGATTGCCGGCACTGCGCAGGCCCAATACCACCCGGTTCATCAAACGAGCGACGGCTACGTCACCGCGAACATCGGCCCCGATTTTCGCGCCTGGCAGAACATCTGCCAGGCGGTCGGCCGGCCGGAACTGCTCGAGGACCCGCGCTTCTCGTCGCTGCCGGCGGTGCAGGCAAACAACGCCGAAGCGGTCGAGGTGCTCGCCGACTGGCTCGCCACCCGAACCAGCGACGAAGCCGACCGCATTCTCACCGAGCACCATGTGGTGGTGGGTGTGGTCAAGACCGTCGAACAGGCGGTACGCCAACCGCAGGTGCTCGAACGCGGGTTGACGGCCGCGGTCGATGACCCGGTGCTCGGCCGCATCGATGTCATCAATTCGCCGGTGAAATTCGCCGACGCCAGGGTGGGCGTGCGCGGTCACGCGCCGATGCTGGGCGAGCACAACGAAGCCGTGCTGCGCGATGTTCTGGGCTACGACGC
>JAYVOV010000159.1:0-2269 GCA_043757735.1 Burkholderiaceae bacterium | reverse complement strand
ACCAGAATGCTGGGAACCGGCGCCGTATTGGGGCGTGCCGTAATACTGCGGGGCTTGGCGGCTTTGGCCCGTGGCATTGCCATTGGCCGCGAACTGGGGCGCGGCACGAGCGCCGCCGTGACCGTGATGTTGTGCCTGGGCCTGAACGCACAGGGTCGCGCTCAGCACGGCCACCAGGGCAACCCTCAGGGCTCTTGCGGAAGTAGTGTCCATTGCGATACCTGCAGTCGGAAAGCCATTGAAAATGCTAGCTGATTCCCGCGCAATTTTCGCAACTAAGTTGTATCGTTTGGTAACGGCTGTCTTCGGCTCAGTCTTGGCCGGCGCATGCGGTATGCCTGATCGTGCCCTTCGCGCTGGATGGTGCCGCCAATGTCGATGTGCGACCGCGGCAAGCTGCCTTGACCGAGAGCCTCGCGCAGCAGGCTGCGCCCGTCTGGGCGCCGAGCCGGTAGCGCGGGCGGGCCCGATCGGCCCGCCTGGACTGACGTCAGCGGCCTGGCGAACTGATCAGGCGAAGTAGCCGATGTCGAACTTGCGCGGCTCAGCGGATTCGCGGCGAACGTCCACTCGGCTGCGCGAGGTGTCGTTTTTCACTGCCGCAGGATTGACCATGGCCGCACCCTGGCTGGTTTGAATCAGCAGCGGTTCAGCGGTGCTGACCACGCCTGACCTGGCCGCCTGTGCGCTGATCTCAGGCTGACTGTAGTCGATCTCCAGGACGCGCGCATTGACGGTGAAAGCCGACGCTGCAAGGGTGACGGGGATGAGAAATTTGGCGATGGATTTCATGGTGGAGCTCCTGTTAGCTGACCGGATTGAGTCGGCGAGGACGTCTCGTCGATGAAATTCAGTTTGATGTCCCAAGTTATTGAGGCGGTCGAGGTGCCGTGGCGCTTCGATGTCCGCTTCGTCTCAACTTGGTCTCATCGACTGGGCCGGGTTGCTGACATGCACGCGGGGCAGTTGTCCGGCATTCCAGCGGCCGCCGATTGCGCGCTCGATCTGCGCGGCCAATTGCAGCAGCAGACCATCGTTAGCTTGCCGGGCCTGCGCCTGGATGCCGAGCGGCAGACCGTTCTCCTGGGCGCCCAGTGGCAATGAAATGCCTGGTATGCCGCACAGATTGGACAGCGGCGTGTAGGCGAAGTTGCACCACAAGGTGCTGAACCAGTCGAGCACGCAAGGGTTGTCGCTGATCGTCAGGTACGCGGTAGTACCGATCCGGGGCGTGGGCAGCGCTGTGATCGGGGTCAGGATGATGTCCCACGATTCGAAGAAGTTTCCGAACGCACGCGAGGTGGTGTTGAACACCGACTGCATCCGGTAGCGATCGGTGTAGGTGGTCTTCAGTCCGGCCTCCCATATCTTGATGTTGATCGGCTCGACGAGGTTCGCGGGCGGCCGATCGAGGCCCATCGGCGCGAGCAGGTTCGAGATGGTCTGTGCGAAGTTGCTGATGTAGCAGGTTGTCTGCGCCGCGAACGCGGCACGATAGTCCACTGCCGGCAGTGCCCATTCGACGTGATGACCGAGTCCCTCGAGGAGGCGGCCGGCGCGCTCGAGTTCAGCCACGAAATGGGGCGTGGCACGGTAGTCGCCCCATTCGTGAGACAGCGCAATGCGCAACGGGCCCGGATCACGTCGAATCAGCTCAGCGTAGGGCTCCGCGGGCATCCAGTACGGCATGAATTCGCCGGGTGCACCACCGCGGCAGGCATCGACGAACGCGGCTGTATCGCGAACCGTGCGTGTATGGCAACCCTGGGTCGAGACCAGCCCCGTCAGGTCGGACGCGGCTGGTGCGATCGAGAACACACCTCGCGATGGTTTGAGCCCGATGTTGCCGTTGACGCCAGCCGGGATACGAATCGAGCCGCCACCATCGGTGGCATGAGAGATCGGCACGACGCCGGCCGCCACCATGGCGCCGGTGCCGGCGGACGATCCGCAGGTCGTGTAGTCAGTGTCCCATGGGTTGCGTGTGATGTAGACGGCGGGGTTCTCGGCCGAACTGCAGACCCCGAATTCCGGCGTGGTGCTGCGCCCGATGATGTTGAGGCCGGCCGCGCGGATGCGCGTCGCCAGAAAGCTGTCCGCGCTCGGCCGGTTGCCGCGCATCAGCAGCGAGCCCATCTCCTGCAGGCGTCCCTGCAGCGTGGGGCCGAGATCTTTCATCAGGTACGGGACGCCGGCGAAGACACCATTGGGGTTCATGCCGTCCTTGGTCGGATCGGCAACCACGTCTGCGAAGACCTCGACCACGGCG
>JAYVOV010000158.1:0-2269 GCA_043757735.1 Burkholderiaceae bacterium | reverse complement strand
GCAGCGAACGTGGCTCATCGCCCAGATAGGCCGGGTCCAGAATCGCCAGCGCGAGCGTTGGCTGCTGCAGGCGCCAGATCATTGGTTTGACCGACTCGGGCAGGCGATGATCATCGATCACGTAGTCGAACATCGCCGCGACCAGATCAATCACAGCCAACTGCGCGGGCGGGACATGAGCATCGTGCAGACGTGCCCGGGCATTGCCAAAAAATCGGGCGCGGGCTTCGCGGCCATAGGGCAGCACGCCGATCGAATGGGCAAAGGCGACTGCGTCACGCTCCAGTTCAACCACTGGTTGCAGCGTTGGCAGCACCGGCAATGGCGCATTCGAGACGCGCGCGAGCGGTGATGTCCCGAGTATCCGCGCGGCATCGGCCATCAGTTCGGCCGCGTCCATGGCGCGCGAACCGGGTTCTTCGAGCCGGCGCGCGCCGGGCTCACCCTGGCCCCGATCGCTGTCGGACCCCTCGCCGTCGCGCCGGTCTTGACGGGCAGACCCCACCTTCAACTGTGCCGGCACATCGTCCGGGTGGAAACCTCGGGACGCCAGCCAGCGCTCGATGTCT
The DNA here is from genome assembly GCA_043757735.1 of Burkholderiaceae bacterium. GTDB lineage: Bacteria > Pseudomonadota > Gammaproteobacteria > Burkholderiales > Burkholderiaceae_E > Quisquiliibacterium. The sequence goes on along the minus strand of JAYVOV010000158.1, from coordinate 1,700 downwards.
TCCAGGGCCAGCGCGAGCACGGCCGGCAGGCGGCGCAGGATAGAGCGCCGGATCTGGAGTCGGGTGCCCGCACTCGCCCCCGCCATCACGAACCCTTGCACGCTCGAAGCGGCAAGCGTGCGCGCCCCCAGCGGGTTCAGGTCATCGTTGGTCCAGAGGCCGGGCCACATGGCATGCACACGCTCGGAGAAGCTGACGTACTCGGCCCCGACGATGCCGCGCACCGCCCGCGCGGTGTCATTGACGAGCATCTGCTGCTCGACCTCGTCCTCGAGCAGCAGGCTCAGGGCCCGCGCCTCGTCGTCAGCCCGGCTGGCATATTCGATGCACCGACCGGCACGATCGGTGAGTGCTCGGGCAATCTCGATCGTGCGCTCGCTGGTCTGCAGGCGCAGCAGACCCGACGCAGATGTCAGCGAGGCACGGTCACGTGGATCGGATTCGAACTCGGCCGCGGCATCGAGGTCGCCGGCAACTTCCAGAATGACTCCGCGCAGCGAGCGTTCGAGCGTCTGGGTCAGGCGCGACAGGGCCTGCTCGAAGAGCGCCAACCGATTGCCATCGTCGGCCGGCTCAGTCATGGGTGGAATTCCGTTTTCACGGTTGCCATGCTAAGCGATCCGATACCTCGGGACTGTGATGGAATGCTTGGGCGGCGCCAGTCGATCGAACAAGTGGTACATATGATGCCGCCAGCGGACGCCGCCAGCGCAGCGACCGGCCACCAGCGCAGCGACCGCTGCCTGACGCCCCAGGGGCGCCACACCAATCTGATCGATCGACCCGGATTCGCGCACATGACACAGCTTCCCGCCCCCTACAGCGCCGCCACTGCAGTCGTTTTGCCCGACTGGATAGACAACAACGGCCACATGAACGTGGGCTACTACCATGTCGTCTTCGACATCGCCTCCGAGCCGTTTTTCGAGTTCCTGGGCCTGAACCGAGAATTCAGGCGGCGCACCGGTTCATCGACTTTTGCGCTCGAATCTCATCTGAATTTTCTGCGCGAGGTCAGGCAAGGCGACTCCTTGCGGTTCGAGGCACGGCTGCTCGATTTTGATCACAAGCGCATCCACTTCTACCAGGAAATGTTTCACGCCACCGAGGGCTACCTGGCGGCGAGCTATGAGTCGCTGTCGGTGCACGTCAATATGGCGCAGCGACGCACCTCGCCAATGCCCGACGAATTGAGCCGGCGCCTGGCCGAGGTGAAGCTGGCCCATGCCAATCTGCCGCGTCCCTGGCAGGTCGGTCATGTGATTTCGGCGCATCCCTCGCGCCAGGCGGGCGACTGATACATCGGATCGGCCCGACCTTCTCAACTGCCAGTCGGCGACGGGCCCACCGTCACGCGCCATCGGGCGTACTTTCGAGCGCACTTTCCGAAACCGGGCATCGACAATGTGCAGCAGCGCTGGCTGCCGCCACCTGGAGCGGCGGCGTGCGCTTTGCCCTGGTGGTGCTGCCCGGCCTGCCCGGCCTGCCCGGCCTGCCTGGCCTGTCTGGCCTGGCCTGCCCGGTCTTCTGCTGGCCGGGTGGGAAACCTGGCTGGACGGGTGGGAAACCTGGCTGGACGGGTGGGAAACCTGGCTGGCCTGCTGAGCACGGGGCCGCGCTCAGTGCACCCGACGGCTTCAAAGCACCTCGCAGATTTCGTCGAACTCGAAGCGCGGGCTGCGCGCGAAGGTCTTGGTCGG
>JAYVOV010000157.1:0-8351 GCA_043757735.1 Burkholderiaceae bacterium | reverse complement strand
TGGCCAGCGCATGGACCGCCTGATTGATGCGTGGATCGACACGCTGACCAGCTTCCAGCATCAGGCAGCGATCGCCCAGCGGCTCGATTCGCCAGGTCGGCGAAAAATCGGTTGAGGCCATTCAGTTTTGTCTTGGGGTTGCCGGAAGGAGGCTGTCGGCGCCGCGCATGCTCAGGCGAGGAATCCAAGGTCGGAGGGATAGTCGGCGCGACCACCCGCCGTGCCGAAATGATTGATGTTGGGCAATACCCCGGCCATCTCGGTGGCGCTGACCCCGAACCACTTCGCCAGTGTGGCAGCGTACTGATCGACAGAGGTGCTGGGCAGCAGACGGCCCTGCCCGACATGCCATTGATCATCCGGGGAACTGGTGTCCAAATTGCTGACCGGTGCAGGCGTGCCGTAAAACGCTTTGCCCTTCACCGCGCCCCCGACGACGAAATGATGGCCGCCCCAGCCGTGGTCCGAGCCGTCGCCGTTCGAGCTCAGCGTACGGCCGAAATCCGAGGTGGTGAAGCTCGTGACCTTGTCTGCCAGACCCATCTCGACGGTGGCGTTGTAGAACGCCGTCATGGCGCTGCTGACGTTGCCCAGCAGACCCGGCTGCTGCGCGATCAGGTTGTCGTGCAGGTCGAAGCCCCCCAGCGACACGAAGAACACTTGCCGCTTGCTGCCCAGCGCGCCCCGTGCCGCAATGAGCCGCGCCACTATTTTGAGCTGATCGCCCAGCGAGTTATTGGCGGGAAACGCGGTTGCCAGGGCAACGCCCGCCAGCGCGCCGGTAATCTGGGTCTCGGCGGCGATCGAGCGCTGGGTGATCTTGTTGTACTCGTTTTCGAGCACCTGGGTTCGCGTCTGCTGGATCAGCGTGGTGAGCGCTGTTTTCACCGCTGCCGAGCCATTGACCGCAGACTTCACGCCATTGATAGGGACCGCACCCGTGGTGCTGACCTGGTACTGCAACGCGGTGTCGCCGACCAGGTAGACCGAATTGCCGGTGGCCGAGATGCAGGTGAACAGCGAATTGCTGTTGCCCGACATGGCCAGATCGCCCATGTTGCCGCCCCACCCCACGGTGGACCCTTCGGGACTGGAGGACTGCCAGACCGACTGCTGATCGTTGTGCGAGAACAGCTTGGGCGGCAGCGGATAGGTCTTGCGGTCGGGGTTGTTGTACTGGGTCTTGGTGAGCGGCACGACCAGCGGGCCGACATTGAGCTGCACAGCGGCCTTGCCGCTGCTGAACAGGCCCGCCAGTCCAGTCATCGCGGGGTGCAGGGCATATTGCCGGCCGCTGGCCAGCGCGGCGGTCGGGGTCAGCAGCGTCGCCGTCAGGTCTGACCTGCCCAGGGCGATGCCACCAGCGGTCTGTCCAGCGCCGCCGCCGCGAACCGCGCTGTACAGGTCGTAGCTCGGGCTGTCGTAGGTGACCACGGAGTTGGCGTAGTCGCTTCCGCCGTACAGAAATACGCAGACCAGCGCCTTGTAATCGGTCGCGGTGAACGCCGCGGCCTCGCCCATTGCGGCCAGGTTCAGCGCGACCGGCAGCGCGGCACCGGTGAGCGCAAGCTGGCTTGAGCGGCGCAGAAACGCTCGGCGATCATGAAACTCGGGTCGGAGCAGATGCATCTCGGCCTCCTATTTCTGGACCAGGTATTCGGCAGATGCCATGACGAGCAGCACGGCAGAGGCAATGCGGTCGAGCTTGGCGGAATCACTGCTGGTTGCGGTGATGGGCGAAACAGTCAGCGCGTCGACAATGAGCGACTGGTTCTGGGTCGACATCTGGCCGGCGCACAGCAGCAGATTGAGCCGCTGCACGAGTGCACCGGCGTCGGGCGCAATCGCCAGTTCATTGACGTAGCTCGCCTGCATGTCGAAGACATCGGCGCCGGCGTTCACCTGGTAGGGCACCAGCGGGTTCTTGACCGCGATGCCGCGGCGCGTGACATCCTGGATGAAATTCAGGTAGCCCGACACCGTGGTCTCGCTGACGATCTGGAACTCGGGCGCGGCGGCCCCGGCAAGCGCCAACGCGGTGGCCGGCGGCACATAACCAGGCCGGAAATAATTGAACACAGAAGGCGAACGCAGCGGGCTTTGCGCGAGCCGGGCCGACGGACTGCTCATGTCGGTGATCTTCCAGCTGCCACTGACCGAGGTGAGCCCGAAGCTGCGCGCCCACTGGACCAGCCGGATCATCGGCTCGCGAACCTTGCCGAAGCCGGGCGAGGTCAGGCCCTGCGGTCCGCGCGCCTCGTCATCGAGCAAGATGGCGGTGAACAGCGCCTTCAAGTCACCGCGGACCCCCGCGCCGTTGTCGTTGAACACCGACGCGACACGCCCGACATAGGCGGGGCTGGGGTTGCTGGTTACCAGGCGCTGGATCATCTGCCTGCCGAAAAACGGCCCGACGTTGGCGTGATTGAACAAGGTGTCGAGCGCGCTCTTCAGTGCAGTGGCACCGGGCGTTCCGGGCGCAACGGTAGTGCCCAGAAACTTCGCCTCGAGCGTGGAATGACGCCCAGCGATAAAACGCATCGGCAGACGGGTGAAATTGGTGGAATAGATTTGCCGGCCATCGTCGAACGGATTGGCGGTCTGGGTATCGGTGCTGAAATCGTTGTCGTAGCCGGTGAAAACCCTTGCCAGGTTTGAGACATCGGACTGATTGTAGGTTTCGATGCGACTGCCGGAGGCGTCACGCTTTTCGGTCCCGTCGTTGTTCAGCTGGTAGAGGCCGATGGTGAAGAGCTGCATCACCTCGCGCGCGTAGTTTTCGTCGGGCTGACGGCCGCGTGCGTCTTCTTTCTGATTGCCCCTGGTATTGAGGTAGACGCCCATGGCCACACACAAGGTGATGTCGTCGAGCAGCTTGCGGAAACTGCCGCCGGCATTGGTGGCCAGGATGTCCCAGTAAGCGGCCATCGACTGGCTGCGCCAGAGGGAACTGACGCCTTCGATAGACACCACGAAAAACTCGCTCAGAGCCAGTGCTAGGCGTTTGCGCAGGGCATCCGGCGCGGCCATCAGCTGCTGCCAGGCAAAAAAATCGGTGGGGTATTCGGCGTTGTAGTAGTTGCGCGTGTCGATCGCGCCATACCCGCGGCCCTGCAGCCAATCCCAGGCCTTCACACCGGTGGGCGCGTTGAATTGTTCATCGAGCCACGCCGAGTAACCCTTGGCCCGAACCGCCGAGATTTCGGCGTCGGATGCCGAGAATTGCGCCTGCAGCAGAAAACGCGCCGCCTCGATATCAGACTGCGGCGTGGCGCCGATCGACGAAGGGGTGGTGGTGTAAAAGGCGATGCCTTCGGAGCGCCACAGGGTGGTGGCCGCCGCGGCATCGCGCTCCGGCGCGGACGCGGTGTACAGGTAGGCACCGTTGGTGAGGTTGGCCAATCGGTAGATGGGCGCCGCACCCCTGGCATCGGGTTGGGCCGCGGCGAACGTGCTGCCTTCAAATCGCAGGTCTGGACGATCCCGGATGACGCCGTCGCGCTCGGCCGCACTGGCGGTATAGAAGTAGCCGCCATTGGCCAGATTGGCGAAGCGGTAGACCGGCACACCGGTCTGCGCGGGTGACTGATAGAACGCAACGCCTTCGTATCGGAAGTCTGGGAAATCTCGAAGGACCAGGTCTTTTTCCGCCTGATTGCCGGTGTAGAAGTAGGCGCCGTTGCTGATCTTGGCAAAACGGTAAACCGCGGCGGCAGGAACCTCGTTGGCTTTGGTGGTGGCAGCGCCCGGATTTGCCCCCGGGCGCTGCGCCGCCGCACCAGAGGCTTCCCCCGAACCGTCCCCGCAGGCCGCCAGCAGTGATGCCCCCAGGACTCCCAGCGAAACCAGGGGCGTCAGTGCGCCGGCAGCGGACTCGCCGCCCTCGCGAGGCGGCAACGCCGGCGCAGGCGCAAGGTCTGGCGACGCGCTGGGGAGGTGTTCACGTTCGAGAAGGTCGGTGTCAGGCATGTCGATCGATTCCTGAAGGCAGCTGCGCGAAAGCAAAAACACCTGGATCATTCTGTCATGGGCCGGCACCACCGAACTGTTCGACAGACACGCTTTACTTCCGGTTACCCGGCTTACTTGCGCCGCATTTACGCGAACGTCGAAACCGGTTCAAGCCCCTTTTCAGATCGCTTCGAACACCACCGGCTGCGCACCTTCCCAGAGCACCTTGGTGCCGAGTGCACGCAGATTTTCCCTGCCTTCGACGATCGTCAGGAAATGATTGCCCGCCAGCTGGCCCAGCTTGCTCGCAAAGCAGCACGACCCATACGCAAGAATGATCTCAGTCTCGCTGAAGCCACCCGGATAAAAAAGCACGTCGCCCACCGAGGGGTGACTGGTGTGGTTCTCGAAACCCACGCCCAATTGAAAATCGCCGAGCGGGACCCAGCAGCCTTCACCGCTCCAGCGGACATGAATGAGCTTCTGCGAATAAGGCAGCAGCTTCAGAAAAGCGGCTACCGTCTGTGGCGCGTCCGGGTGGGTCTCGGCCACAAAGACATGGCCGCCCGCTGTGACTCGAATCCTTGGCATAGTCTGCCTTCATCAAAGGTAAGATCGAATTTTACAGGAGTCCCATGTCGCTCAAGTCGCTGCTGATGCCGGTCGTCTCGCAACACCTGTTGTCGCGCGACACCCTCGAGAAGCGCCGCGCCCGTGTCGAGATGGAGCGGGTCGCCCGGGGCGAGCGTCATCAGGTGCTCTATTTCCATCAGACCGATGATCCCTACAGCGCGCTGGCGGCGCACTCCCTGGCGCGGCTCAGCCAGCGCTACGACATCGAGCTGCTGCCGCGTCTGGTCGGGCCACCGTCTGACGGCGCCGCGCCGGCGCGGGAAAAACTCATCGCCCACAGCCGACGTGATGCCCAGCGCCTGGCGCGCCGCCACGGTTTGTATTTCGTCGACGCCGGCCGGCAGCCGGCACAGGAGGCAACAGACCTGGCAGCTGCCATGCTGCTGGGCGCCATCCACGAACGTCGGTTCGTCAACCTCGCGGGCCACTTCTCGACTTGCCTCTGGAACGGTCCCGCACACCTTCAGCAGTTCATCAATCCGCTCGCCGTGCCGCGGCCGGCCGATGCCGCCGAAGTCGCAGATCATCTGGCCGCCGGCAACGCCTTGCGGCGCCGGCTCGGGCACTACCTCGGGGCGATGTTCTATTACGGCGGCGAGTGGTATTGGGGCATCGACCGCCTGCATCATCTCGAGCGGCGTCTGCAGTCGCTGGGCGCGCAAAAGCCCGGCGTCGACGACGTGATGTTCGGGCCGGGTACCGATCTGGCCAAGACCGTGGTGGTTCCCGATCCGCCCGCCATCGACTTTTTCATTTCCTTTCGCAGCCCGTACACGGCGATCGTTGCCCGTCGGGTGTTCGAACTCGGACGCAACACCGGTGCCCAGGTTCGCCTGCGGGTGGTCTTGCCAATGGTGATGCGCGGCCTGCCAGTGCCGCGCAAAAAAAGCCAGTATATCGCCGCCGACGCGGCGCGCGAAGCGCACTACCGGGGCGTCCCATTCGGGCGCATCAACGATCCGGTCGGCCGACCGGTCGAGCGTGGCGTGTCGATCGTCGCCTATGCGCAGCGCATGGGCAAGGGCCAGCCTTACGTCCAGGCATTCCTGGATGGTGTCTGGGCGCAGGGCATCAATGCCGGCAGCGACCGGGGTCTGCGCAAGATCGTCGAAGCGGCAGGCCTGTCCTGGGATGAAGCGCGTGCCTGCCTGAAAGACGACAGCTGGCGCGCGACGGCCGAAGCAAACCGGGCCGAAATGTTCGCGCTCGGCCTTTGGGGCGTGCCGTCTTTTCGAGTCCGCGACCTGGCCGTCTGGGGGCAGGATCGGCTGTGGGCGCTCCAAGACGAAGTGCTGCGCGGCGTCAGCGTGCGCTGACCGGCGGCGTGAACGCCGCTTGGTCGTGCCGTCCCATTTCACGGGCAAGCGGCCCCGTGCGTCGAGTTGCGCGGTGCTCCCGTTCAGCCTGAACTGGCGATTCGCAGCGTCGAAAAGAAAATGGGCATAGGCATAGGCAGTGATGCTCCACCAGCGTGCCGTGGGCACCGGGCGCTTTGCGCGGCACCCATCTCAGCTGCCATACATAAGTGTCTGGTACGATCTTCACTAAAATTCCGATCCAGATCAAGGAGCGCCATGAACACCGTCGTCAAGGCCCGCAAGTCGTCGGAGGCCGCGCGCCTGAAGCGCGACGACTGGCTGGACGCCGCCTTCGTGGCAGTCGTCGACGGCGGCTTCGACAAGGTTCGGGTGCTGGTTCTGGCCGATTCACTCGGCGTCACGCGAGGCAGCTTTTACTGGCATTTCACTGACCACGCCGAACTGATCGCCGCCCTGCTCGAACGCTGGCGGGCCGGCGAACAAGCGGCTGTCCGCCGCCTGCAGGCAGAGTCCACCGGCGAACCCCAGGCCGATCTCCATCACCTCCTGGATGTCGCGCTGGCCCGCGCCGGCACCGATCTCGAGCATATGCGCTTCGAACTCGCCTTGCGTGGACTCGGCCGGCGCGATCCGGGCGTGGCCAAGATGCTGGTCGGCATCGACAACGAACGCATGGCCTTGTTCGAAGACCGGTTCACCCGTCTGACCCGTGACCCGCCCGCGGCCCGCGATCTGGCGGCGCTGTTCTATCTGGCCATCGTCGGCAGTCACCAGGCACTGAGCCGTCCGTCCAGCAGCAATCGCATCGCCCTGTACCTCAAGGGCATCATTGCCGATCACTTGATCGATCGGCAGGTACCGGTCACGGCCCCGCCGAATTGAGCACGGTTCGAAACCCGAGGTGGCTGGCCGCCAGGTCGTCTTCCTGGGGCTGACGCGCGCCGGCCCGATAGCGTTTGCAGTAGTTGGCGGCGCACAGAAAAGAGCCACCCTTGATCACGCGCCGTGACAGCGCCACCGCACCTGAGCGGGCGCTGCCACCGGACAGCGGGGCAAGGTCATGGCGGTCCGCATATTCATCCGCGGTGATCTCCCACACATTGCCGATCATGTCAAAGAGCCCGAACGGATTGGCCGGGTAACAACCCACCGGCGCAAGCCCCACAAAGCCATCGTCGGCGCTGTTGCGCACCGGAAAGAGTCCCTGCCAGGTATTGGCCCGCGCCGGCTGCTCCTGTTCGCCGGCGCCGCGGGGCAGGCCTGCGCGCGCAGCCCGCTCCCATTGTGCTTCGCTGGGCAGGGCCCGGCCCTTCCAGCGTGCGTAGGCCAGTGCATCGCCATAGGCGATTGCCACCACCGGATACCCACCCCGCTCCACGATCGAGGTGGCGGGGCCGCCTGGACGGCGCCAGTTCGCACCGGGCATGTAGCGCCACCAGTCGGTCAGGCCGCGCGCCTGATCGGCGTCGATGGGACTCACAAACACCACCGCTCCGGGTTTGCGCAGATCCGGCGGAAGTTCCGGGTGGGCCGCCGCATCAACCGGCCGTTCAGCGACGGTGACATGACCGGTCGCGGCGACGAATGCGGCGAACTCGTCGTTGGTGACCTCGGTGCGGTCCATCCAGAATCCGGCCACCGCGACCGGCGCGATCGGCTGCTCCTCCGGATAAACAGCATCGCCGAATTCGAACCGACCCCCAGGCACCCAGACCATGCCAGGGTGCGGGTGGTTCGCGTCTTGTGCGGGCAGCGGGCACAGCGCGCGCTCAGTGCCGTGCGGCGCCGGCCCGGGAGCGCGCCAAGCCAGCCAGAATGCGATCGAGCCGCCAGCCAGGCCCACGGCGACCAGAGTCGTGGCGAGCAACCGGCGCGAAATGGCCATGATCCGGGTCGGATGTTGCGGAAAACCTAGCGGCCCTGGCCGACCACCGCGAACGCGTCGGCGTGGTCACGCAGCCACTGCGCCGAGCGGGTCGCGTCGTGATCGGTCGGATGGAAATCTGGCGATTTGTAGTCGCGCCAGGTAGCAAGGTTGCCGCGGATCAGACCATCTTCACCAAAGAACATGCGCCAGGCGCTGCCCCAGGTCGACGGCCGGAACAAGCTGCCGTCGTGCCAGAGATTGCGCACTGTCTGGCGCAGCAGGTCAGCAAAAAAAGTTATGGTGACGTAATTCAGCAGCCGCACCCGCCACTGGTAGTTGCCACCCATCGCGACATAGATGTCGAAGGCTGTGCTGCGATGCTCGGATTCTTCGGCGGCGTGCCACAGCCACAGCGTCTGCAGTCGCTCCTGCGCCCCGGCGAGCGCTTCCGGATGGCGCTGCAGCCAGTTGGCGAACACCGCGGTGAGATGCTCGGTGGCCGCGGTGGCGCCGACGTGGATGCGCGGGTCTTGCGCGGCGTTGGCCTCGATGCGCCGGCGGGCGCGCTGCTCGAGTTCGTT
>JAYVOV010000156.1:0-2279 GCA_043757735.1 Burkholderiaceae bacterium | reverse complement strand
TCATCGACTCCACCAGTTGCTGCGTGGCGCTGATCGAGAACTCGACCCGCAGGGTGCGCGACTCGCTCTGCAGCGAACGCGGCGTGTAGACCGACACCACCGGCGGCAGGCGCTTCGCTACCGGATCGACGCCGGACGGTGCTTCGACGACAGGCGGGGCTTTGCCGACAGACGGCGTTTCGACGACCGACGTGGTTGTGACGACCGACGCGGTTGTGGCGACCGACGCGGTTGTGACGGCGGGTGGCTCATCCACCGGCTGCAGAGCGGCGAGCCGCACGGCGCGCTCTTGATCGGCGCCCTTGAGCGCGAGTGTCGGGTCCAGTGTGTCAAGCACCCGATCGATGACGTCGGGGCGGTGGTACTTGTCGCGAAACTTGCCAATCGAAAAGAAATTGGCACCTTTACCGTCAGGCCGATTCACATGCCAGCCGACCAGCGACTCCGCACCCGGTGCAGCGTCGTAGTAGCCCTGAGGCGTCCACAGAACCCACCTGCCGTCGGTAGTGGAGAACAGTGTCAGCAGCGGCTGACCATCGGATGAGCGCGACCATTGCAGCGTACCGTCAGCCTGCGCGCTGACGACCACTCTGCCGTCGCGCGATACGTTGACGGCGGTCACCTCGGCAGCGGCGCGCACCGACCATTGCGGCTGGCCCTGCTTGTCGATTCGACGCAAGGTGCGCGTTGTACCCAGGATTACCCCGGCGTCATCCGGCAGCGCAGCCATCGAGCGGGATATTTCCAGCGGCTCCATGGCCAGCGCACGTCCGGCGATTGATGGGCGGAAATTGTTTTCCCAGCGATCGACGGAAAGGCCGAAGCGCGATCTCGGCGGGCCGTTGAGGCCGACCGCCTCGCCGGGCTGCAGCACCCGGGAACGCAGGGAGAACTGGGTCGCACCGCTCCAGCCGCCCGTTCCGAAGGACACGGTGCGGGCATCATCGGCAATCTTCAGGTTGTCCGGGCCGCGCAGGTCGATCACCGAGGCGCCAAGGGGTGCGATCGGGCCCTTTGCCGGCATCACTGCCCAGGAGCCGTTGCTCGACGCAATGGCAAATTGATCCGGACCGATCGCGGCAGCGTCGAGAATGGTGTCGGTCGCGACGAAATCGGTGCTGACCGATCCTTGCGGCCAGGCGATGCGTTTGACCAGCATCTGGAGCCGGTAGCCATCGCCCGCCGATGCGCGCCCGCTTGCGGCGATGGTCTGGCCGTCGCGAGACCAGGCGACACTGCCCAGACTGCCGCCGCTCAGGTCGGAGAAGGCGAAGCGCCGGACCAGGGTGCCGCCAGCCGTCTCGAAGACATCGACTGCGACGCGCTGATCGTTCAGGCGCGAGCGATAGCCAACCACGAAATGCTGGCCATCGGGCGACACCGCGATCGATTGAGGGTCGGCGATCTCGGTGCGGATTCGACGTGTCACTTTCCAGGCGCCGGCCTCGAACCGGTAGTGACGAATCGTTGCGTCGAAGCTGGCGGCCAGAATCGATCCATCGGGCAGTTCGGCCAGCCCGAAACACGGCTCGTTGAATGTGTCGGAATACGAGCTTCCACCTGCGGCTGGAACGATCCGGATGCCGTTGCCCCCGGCCAGGCAAGCGACCAGATGGCCGCTCTTTTTTGTCCAGAGCAGGCGCACGATGTTGCCTGCATCGAGCGCCAGGGTGCGTTTGTGAGCACCGTTGATCGAGTCGAAGATGTCGATGCGATGTGGTGCGCCGGGTGCTCCGTTGGTGCCGCCCACTGCCACCTCCTCGCCATCGCCGGAGAACGCGACGCCGTACAGTCGGCCGACGTCGGCGTCGCCGATCGGCAGGCGCAAGGTGGTCAGGTGGCGGCGATCCGCGGCGCGCCAGATGCGCCCGGTCTTGTCATCGCTGACGGTGGCGATCAGGGTTTCGTCCGGGCTGACCGCGATGCGCCTGACGGCAGCGGTGTGATTGCCGGCCTCCACACGCAGATGCAGGTCGGCGGCAGCGTGCACCACTGCGATCGGCATCAGGGCGGCCGTGACGACTGCGGTGGCCGCCCTGCACCAGGCTTGCAGGGAACTGCTCATCATGGTGCGAACTTCCAGAGTTCATTTGTGGAATTGCAGGGATCGCAAAAATACGAAACCTCGCCGCCGAACAACCACAGGACGCCGCTCGAATCGAGCCATGAAGCGGTGTTTTTGCGGCCACCGGGCACGTTGGCAGCGCCGGCGATCCCTTTGACACCGTAGTTCGAGGGGGCGTTGCGCACGTTCGAGCCGCTGACCCAGGTCCAGGCGC
>JAYVOV010000155.1:0-8382 GCA_043757735.1 Burkholderiaceae bacterium | reverse complement strand
GACTTCGTCGGCGATCACGAACAGGTCGTGGGCCAAGGTGATCGCCTCGAGCGCGCGCCTGTCTGCGTCCCGCAGGATGCGACCGCTGGGGTTGTGCGGCATGTTCACCAGGATGGCGCGTGCGCGCGGGGTCACCGCGGCTTCGACCCGCGACCAGTCGAAATCGGGGCAGCCCTGGCCCAGGTTGACTGCCTTGTGCGCAATGGCCAGAGCTGACATGACGGTGAAGATGGGGGTGCCCACTTTGGGCAGTTTCGTGTGGATGACTGGTGAAGAGATTGCGGAGCGGGCGGGGTTCATGGCGTCGTTGAGTCGGGTGAGGCCGTCGGAAAATCAGCAGTGAAGCCGGCTGGGTCGAGCACCGCCACCTGGCTGTGCGCACGCGCCCCCCGGGCCAGCCTGAGCAGCGCGCGGTCCTTGGTGATCAGCCAGCGCACGCGCTGGTGACAGGCCAGATCGATGAAGGCCTGGTCAGCCGGGTCAGTGCAGATCAGCCGGCCGCGCGGGGCGGGCTCGACCAGACAGATCAAGTCGTCGAAGCGGGTGAGCCGCTGCGGCGCGTCGATCAGCCGGGCAGTAATGATCGGCCTGATCAGCACCGAGCGCAACTCCTCGCGCATCCACGCCGTGGCGATCAGGCGGATCCGCCCGTCGGCCACTGCCGCGCGCAGGCGGGCAATGCCAGGGTCCTCGAAGACAAGCCAGTCGAGCCAGACGTTGGTATCCAGCACTGCCGAGTCGGGCATGTCGGCGCTCCCTATAATCGCGGCGCTGGCGATCCATGTGCCGCGCGCAGTCGTGCCTGCGCGGCTGGTCGTGTCGGCGCAGCCCGGAGCCGTTGATGATCATTGTTCTCTCGCCCGCCAAGACGCTCGATTTCGAGTCTCGGCCGGTCACGCGTGTTCACAGCCAGTCCGAAATGCTCGACCACGCGCAAGCGCTGATCGAACAACTTCGCGATTTCGACGCGCCTGGCCTGGCCGAGCTGATGTCGGTGTCGGACGCGCTCGCCGACCTCAATGTCGGGCGATTCCAGCAATGGCAGCCGCCCTTTACACCGCGCAATGCGAAGCAGGCGGTGCTCGCCTTCGCGGGCGATGTCTACGACGGTCTTGGCGCGCCGACGCTCGATACCGCGCAACTGAAATGGTCGCAAGGGCATCTGCGGATTCTGTCCGGGCTGTATGGAGTGCTGCGCCCGCTCGACCTGATGCAGGCGTACCGCCTCGAGATGGGCACCCGGCTGGAGAACCCGCGCGGGCGCGATCTCTACGCCTTCTGGGGCGATCGGATTGCGCGCCATCTGGCCGCTGCGCTGACCGGGCATCGGCACCCGGTGCTGGTCAACCTGGCGTCCAAGGAATATTTTCAAGCCGTGAACGTGCAGGCTCTGGGCTGCCCGATCGTGCAGCCAGTGTTCCAGGAGCTGCGCGAATCGGGCTACAAGGTGGTGAGCTTCAATGCCAAGCGTGCACGCGGCATGATGGCCCGCTACGCGATCGAGAATCGGATCACCAACCCAGAACGCTTGAAAACGTTTGACCGCGCCGGCTATCGGTTCGATGCGAAAGCATCCAGTCTGGAGCAATGGTTTTTTCGCCGCGAGGCGCCCTGACAGGTGATGCGTGCGCGCGCCCGCCCGCACTCACCAGATTCAGTCTACTGTGCGCTGACCTCGACGCGGCGGGCTTCCCGCTCGTCGGTGCTGCCGGTGGTTTGCCGGGGCTTGGCCAGTTCGATCTTGTCGCTCGCAACGCCCGCGCCTGCCAGTGCATCGCGGACCGTAAACGCGCCCCGCCTGGCGAGTTCGGCGTTCACTTCGGACTTGCCGGTATCAAAATAGAGCCTGGCGCCTGCCGCAGCAGCGGGCGGTGTCGCCGCCGCTGAGCCCGCCGATACCGGCGCTGCGACGGCCGGTACGCCAGTGGCCGTCGGCGCGTTGGCGTTCAGTGCGCTCAAGACGCCGCTCAATACAGCGACCAGAATGGCCAAAGTAACCGCAATGCCCAGAACCGACGCAAGGATCAGTCCGGGTTCGTTTTGTTGGTCGTCATCCATGATTTTTCCCGGTCGGCACAATGCCGCGCACGATGCAAGCCCGAAATTATAGCCCGCCGATGATGATGGGTTCGGGTTCGAGCCACACCCCGAAGCGGTCGTGCACACTCGACCGGATTCGCAGGGCGAGATCCAGGATCTCCTTGCCGCTGGCGTGGCCGTGGTTCACCAGCACCAGGGCGTGGGCCTCATGGACGCCGGCATCCCCCGCGCGGTGCCCTTTCCAGCCGCACTGATCGATCAGCCAGCCAGCCGAGAGCTTGACCAGATCGGTGGCGCTCGGGTTGCTGGCGGGATGCGCCGGCAGGCCCGGTTCTCTTGCCTGCAGAGCTTCGGCGTCGTGGCGGCTGACGATCGGGTTCTTGAAGAAGCTTCCCGCATTGCCCAGCACCGCTGGGTCGGGCAGCTTGCGGGCGCGGATGGCGCGTACCGCCTGGGCAATTCTCTGTGCGCTGGGCGTGTCTGGCTCGTTCGCGAATACCGCCTTCAACTCGCTGTATTCGAGCACCGGCCGGCGTGCGCTCCCCAGGCGAAGCCGCAGTTCGAGAATCAGCCATGAGTCGCCGCCGGTCTGCTTGAAGACGCTGTCCCGGTACCCGAAGCGGCATGCCGCAGCGTCGAACTCTCGTATCGATCCGTCATCGAGACTGATTGCCCGCAGCGACTCGAACACCGAGCTGAGTTCCAGGCCATAAGCGCCGATGTTCTGGATCGCCGCGGCGCCAGCGCTGCCAGGAATCATCGCAAGGTTCTCGAGGCCTGGTAGTCCTTGATCGAGCGACCACTGCACGGTTGCATCCCAGGGTTCGCCCGCCTGGACTGCGACGACGGTTTCTTGCGGATTGCCGGATGGATTCGGGATCAGGCGCCGGCCGCGGGTTCGCACCAGCAGGATGGCGCCGTCGAAATCGCCAGCGAACAGCACGTTGCTGCCGCCGCCCAGCACCCGGCGCGCGGGGAACCCGGCACAGGCAGCCAGCGCCTGCGGCAACTGATCTTCATGATCGAGCACCACCAGCCGGCGGGCGGATGCCGAGACGTGGAAGGTGTTCAGATCGGCCAGTGGCGCATCGTCGACAATGCGAGGGCTCATCGCTCGCCTTCGATTTGGTGCTCAGCTCGGCTGGTAGGCCAGACGCACGTAGATAGGCGCGTAGGCCTCGGCCTGCGTGATCTCGACCAGGGATTCGCGGGCGAGTTCCAGCAGCGCGACGAACGTGACCACCGCAACCGGCACCCCGCGCTGAGTGCCGAAGAGTTCTTGAAACTCGGCGAATCGGCGATGCTGGAGGGCCCGCAGGACGATCGTCATGTATTCGCGCACCGACAGCTCTTCGCGGGTAATGTGGTGATTCTGGGTGAGCCGTGCGCGCCGCAGCACGTCGGCCCAGGCGCCACGCAGATCCACGAGCTGCACATCGGGCATCTGCAGCGTGATGGTCTGATCTCGGTGCACGTGCGCTGCTGAGAAGTCGCGGTCCAGCAGGGGCAGGCTGTCGATGTCCTTGGCGCCCTGTTTGATTCGCTCGTATTCGATCAGCCGGCGGGCGAGTTCGGCGCGAGGGTCTTCGACCTCCTCGCCGGTATCGGCCTTGCGCACAGGCAGGAGCATCCGCGACTTGATGTCGATCAGCATGGCGGCCATCAGCAGATACTCGGCTGCCAGCTCGAGATGGTGCTCGCGGATCTGCTCGACGTACACCAGGTACTGGCGTGTCACCTCGGCCATCGGGATGTCGAGAATGTTGAAGTTCTGCTTGCGGATGAGGTAGAGCAGCAGGTCTAGCGGGCCCTCAAATGAGTCGAGAAATATTTCGAGCGCGTCCGGCGGGATGTACAGGTCGAGCGGCAGCTGCAGCATTGGTTCGCCATAGAGCCGCGCCAACACCTTGAGTTCGAGCTGCTCGGCGACGGAATCGCCAGGCTCGACCAGCGGACTCATTCCTGGGTCTGATAGACGTAGGCTTGTTGCGGCACCCGGGACGCCTGATCACGCCTGGCGGTGTCGAGGTCTTGATGGTGATCCCACCAGATGGCTCGGCCCTTGGTTTGTTCTGCCTCGAGCTGCGGTTTGGCCTGCTTGAGCTGCTTCAGGAAGGTGGTGATATCGGATTCGTACATGGCCATGGCGTTTGCTCCTGATCCTCCATGTTACGACATCGCCGGGGCAGCGGGCGCATGGGCCGCCGCCAGGGCGGATTCGAGGTCCTCAGAGATGTTCTCGCGGCCCAGTTCGTCCACGAAACCCGAGCGGCGCAGCAGCGACAAGGGTTGTTCGGTGAGGTCGGTGAGAATCAGCCGGCCGCTCCGCTTGCGCAGCAGGCGCACCGGCTCGACCCGGGTGAGCGACGCGACCCGGTAGATGCAGAACAGGAACGCCAGTCGGCCATGTTGTAGGCGATGATCACCGCGATGCCGTAGGGCAGGGCAACCACGCCGACCGTCACGCCGGCTGACAGATCCGCATGGAAATCCTGGCGCCCATAGCCGCGCCGGCAAACGATCAGACGGCGACGGAAACTGAATGGCGTCATGTGCGGATCAAACTGGCTGAAGCGTTCGATACGTCACATCGCGACGGGGCGTCTCACCGTTTCGCGGCTGCTGCCGGCACGGCGCTCATCTGACGCGCATTCCTGCCTGAGCGCCTTCGTGCGGGTCGAGCAGGTAGATGCCGGTGCCGCGCGCCGGATCGTCCCAGCCGGCCGCCAGCACCATGCCTTCTGAAATGCCGAACTTCATTTTTCGGGGCGCGAGATTCGCGATCATCACGGTGTGTCGGCCAACGAGTTGATCGGGAGGATACGCCGCCCGGATACCCGAGAAAACCGTTCGGGGACTTTCTTCGCCGCAATCGAGGGTCAGGCGCAGCAGCTTGTCCGAGCCCGGAATCGTTTCGGCATTGATGATGCGGGCGATCCGCAGATCGAGCTTGGCGAAATCGTCGATCGACACCGTGCCTGGCGCAGCCGGCGCCTGGGCTGCCGCAGATTTCGCCGGGCTGGCGGGCGTTGCCGCTGCCAGAGCCACGGAGCCCGGTGCCGATGCCGGTGCTGCGGCCAGGGCAGCGTCAGCCGGCGTCTCGAACAGAGAGTCGAGCAGTTTAGGATCGACCCGCGTCATCAGATGCTGGTAGCGGCCCACCTGGGAGGGTACTTGCAGCGCATCGGCCCAGGTGAGCGGCGGGCTGTGCATAAACGCTTCGGCCTTTTCAGCCAGGGCAGGAAGCACCGGTTTGAGCCACACGGTCAGAACGTGAAAACCGGCGAGGCAGACTGAGCAGACGGTCTGCAACTCGGCGTGTCTGGCCGGGTCTTTGGCGAGTTCCCAGGGCTTGGCAGCGTCGAAGGCCTGGTTGACGCGGTCGGCGAACTCCATCGCACAGCGCAGCGCGCGGCCGAAGTCGCGGCCCTCGTAACACTGTGCGATCTCGGCGCCGGTGGCTGTTGCTTCGAGCGCGCGCCAGCTCTGATGCTGGCTCACATCGGCGAGCCGGCCTTCGAAATACTTGCTGATGAAGTTCGACGCCCGGCTGGCGATGTTCACGTACTTGCCGATCAGGTCGGCGTTGACGCGGGCGATGAAGTCGTCTGGATTGAAGTCGAGATCTTCGACATGCGGATTCAGCTTGGCCGCAATGTAGTAGCGCAGCCATTCGGGGTTCATGCCGATGTCGAGATAGCGCAGGGGCGAGATGCCGGTGCCGCGGCTCTTGCTCATCTTGTCACCACTGACGGTGATGAAGCCGTGCACGTAGATGTTGTCGGGCACCTTGCGCCCGGAGAAACGCAACATCGCCGGCCAGAACAAGGTGTGGAAATAGATGATGTCCTTGCCGATGAAGTGATACTGCTCGACCCCCGGGTCGGTCACGAACTGTTCGAATGTCTGGGCGGTCTGGCGCGCCGCGCCGCCGGAATCGAAGTGTCGCTTCAGGCTGGCCAGGTAGCCGATCGGCGCGTCGAGCCAGACGTAAAAGTACTTGCCTGGCGCGTCGGGAATCGGGATGCCGAAGTAGGGGTCGTCGCGCGAGATATCCCAGTCGCCCAGCCCGTTTTCGCCTTCGAGCCACTCGCGGGCCTTGTTTGCGACCTCCGACTGCAGGCGCCCGCCCTGGGTCCATTCGCGCAGGAACGCGACGCAGCGAGGGTCTGAGAGCCGGAAGAAGAAGTGCTCCGAAGACTTGAGGACCGGCGTGGCCCCGGACAAGGTGGAATAGGGATTGCGCAGTTCGGTGGGCGAGTAGACCGCGCCGCAGACCTCGCAGGCGTCGCCGTATTGATCCTTGGCGCCACACTTGGGGCACTCGCCCTTGATGTAGCGGTCGGGCAGGAACATGCCTTTGACGGGGTCGAAGAACTGCTCGATGACGCGGGTGTCGATCAGGCCGTCGGCTTTGAGCGCCCGATAGATGGATTGCGACAGCTCTGTGTTCTCAGGCGAGTGGGTTGAGTGCCAGTGATCGAACGAGATGTGAAACCCGTTCAGGTAGCGCGGCCGCTCGGCCGCGATGCGTGCCACGAGCGCCTCCGGGCTGATTCCTTCGGCCTGTGCCTTGAGCATGATCGGTGCGCCGTGGGCGTCGTCCGCACACACGAAGTGCACCTCATGGCCCTGCATACGCTGAAACCGCACCCAGATGTCGGCCTGGATGTATTCCATGAAATGGCCGATATGGAACGAGCCATTGGCATAGGGAAGGGCGGTTGTGACGAACAGGCGGCGGGAGGCCATTCAGATCCCAGTCAAGAAAGACAGCGTGGTAAACCCGCCATGTTAGCAAAGGGGCTTGTTAAACTCTGTCCTCACTGCGCCGCGGGTCGATTGCGGCCCGACGCCACCTCAGGAGTTTCACGCATGGCCCTCTCCGAAGCCGATGTCCGCACAGCGCTTGCCAGTGTGGTCGACGCCAACACTGGCAAGGATCTGATCGCCGGCAAATCGGCCAAGAACATCCGCGTCGACAAGGACACCATCAGCGTCGACGTCGAGCTCGGCTATCCGGCACGCAGCCAGATCGAGCCGATGCGCCGCCAGGTGATCGCCGCCTTGCGTGCGCTGCCTGGCGCCGGCAATGTCAGCGCGAATGTGTATCAGCGAATCATCGCGCACGCGGTGCAGCGCGGCGTCAAGCTGATGCCCAACGTGAAGAACATCATTGCGATCGCCTCCGGCAAGGGTGGCGTCGGCAAGAGCACCACGGCCGTGAACCTCGCGCTGGCGCTGGCGTCCGAGGGTGCCTCGGTCGGCATGCTCGACGCCGATATCTACGGACCCTCGCAGCCGATGATGCTCGGCATTTCCGGGCGGCCCGAGTCGCGCGACGGCAAGACACTCGAGCCCATGGAGGGCCATGGCATCCAGGCCAGTTCGATCGGTTTCATGATCGACATGGATACGCCGATGGTCTGGCGCGGCCCGATGGTCACCCAGGCCCTGGAGCAGCTGCTGCGCGAGACCAACTGGCGCGACCTCGATTATCTGATCATCGACATGCCGCCGGGCACCGGCGATATCCACCTGACCCTGTCGCAGAAAATTCCGGTGACCGGTGCGGTGATCGTCACGACCCCCCAGGACATCGCGCTGCTCGATGCCCGCAAGGGCCTGAAGATGTTCGAAAAGGTGGGCGTGCCCATTCTGGGCATTGTCGAGAACATGGCCATTCACGTGTGCACCAACTGCGGCCATGCCGAGCATATCTTCGGGCAGGGCGGCGGCGAGCGCATGGCCAAGGAGTACGACGTCGATTACCTGGGCGGCCTGCCGCTCGACATCCGGATTCGCGAACAGGCCGACTCCGGCCGCCCGACCGTGGTGGCCGATCCGGACGGGGACATCGCTGAAACCTATCGCAGCATCGCGCGCAAGGTAGCGGTGAAAATTGCCGACCAGGCGCGCGACATGACCAGCAGATTTCCAAGCATTGTCGTTCAGAACACCTGAACCCGCATCTGGGGTCTGGCGTTGGTTGGACGCAGCCTGAGATTGAACGCCGACAGCTGCCTAAAACGCGAGCGTTGCCGACGCACCCAGCAGCCAGGTGCGCCCCGGCGCGGGCTCGAAGAAGCGCCGGTTGCCGTCGTTGACGATCACCGATCCCACGTAACGGTGATCGGCGATGTTGTCGACACGAACGAACTCCGAAAAGCGCCATGAGCCGACGCGCTGCGCAAGACCCGCACGCAGATTGAGCAGCGTGTAGGCGGCGGCTGAATCGGCGTTGGCGTCGTTGACGAAAATCTTGCCGACATGCACGGCCTCGGCGGCCAGCTGCAGGCCCGCCAGCGAACCTTGCATGGCCGGCTTCCAGACCAGTTCCGC
>JAYVOV010000154.1:0-2290 GCA_043757735.1 Burkholderiaceae bacterium | reverse complement strand
GCGTGGTCCGCCAGAGCGTCGATTGGCTGACCGCCAAGGCGATGCGCGAGATCGGCCTGATGGTCACCGGCGGATCGTCGAGCATCAAGGATCTGTGGCTGCCGATGCGCGAAGCGGGTGCTTCGGCGAGAGCGATGCTGGTCGGCGCGGCCGCCGATCTGTGGAAGGTGTCTGCGGATCAATGCCAGGTGGCCGAGGGCCGCGTCACGCATCCGTCAGGCAGGTCGGCCCGCTTCGGTGAACTCGCGGCGCTGGCCGGTGCCCGCACGCTGCCCAGTGACGTCAAGCTGAAGCCGCCCGCCAGTTTCCGCCTGATCGGCAAGCCTGTTCTGCGCAATGACGCGGCCATCAAACTCGATGGCAAGGCGCGCTTCGGTATCGACATGGTGCTGCCCGGCATGCTGCATGCACGCGTCGTGATGTGCCCGACTCTGGGCGGCAATGTGGCTTCATTCGACGGCGCGGCAGCCTCGGCCATGCCGGGCGTGAAGAAGGTCGTGCAGGTGGCGGGATTCAACGGCGGCACCGCCGGGGTGGCCGTGATAGCCGATGCGCCGTTTCGCGCCATGCAGGCGCTGGCGAAGGTGGTCGTGCAATGGGACCACGGCCCGGCCGCGAACTTCTCCAGTGACGGTTTCGCACAGGAACTGGCAGCAGCACTCGACCGCGAAGACGGTTTCGCCTACTACAGCCACGGCGATGTGGCGGCCGCTCTGAAAACAGCGGCCAAGACTGTGAGCGCCGAATATCGCGCGCCCTATCTCGGTCACGCGCCGCTCGAGCCGATGAACTGCACGGTGCTGATCAAGGATGGCCGCGCCACCGTGTGGGCCTCGACCCAGGTGCCGGGTGTTGCGCGTCGCGCCGCGGCCAAGGCGCTGGGCATCGATTCCGAACAGGTGGACGTGCAGGTGCAATTCCTGGGCGGAGGGTTCGGGCGCCGCCTCGATGTGGACTTCGTCGGCCAGGCAGCGGCCATTGCCCGGCATGCCGAAGGCTCGCCGGTTCAGACCATCTGGTCACGCGAGCAGGACACCACCCACGATTTCTATCGGCCCCTGTGCGTGTCACGCTTCAAGGCTGGGCTGGACAGTTCCGGCGCGTTGACCGCCTGGCACAACACCTCGGCCAGCCAGGCCATCATTGCCCAGGTGCTGGGTCGCTACTTCGGTCTGCCCGGCGCCGGGCCTGACAAGACCACCGCCGAGGGCGCGTTCGATCAGCCCTACGAATGGCCCAATGCGCGTATCGCCCACCAGAAGGTGGATGCCCCGATTCCGGTTGGTCCCTGGCGTTCGGTCGGCCATTCGCATCAGGCGTTTTTCAAAGAATCGTTCATTGACGAAGTGGCCATTGCCGCGCGCAAGGATCCGGTCGCCTTCCGAGCGGCCCTGCTCGGCGGGCATCCGCGTCATCTGGCGGTGCTGCGCCAGGCGGCCGAGCGCGCGGGCTGGGGAACGCCGCTCGCTCCGACCGCGGACGGCGCGCGAGTGGCCCGCGGAATCGCCCTGCATCAATCGTTCGGGGCGATCGTGGCGCAGGTCGCGGAAGTGTCCGTGGGCGCCGACAAGCGCATTCGCGTGCACCGGGTAGTCTGCGTGATCGACTGTGGCGTCGCGGTGAATCCCAATCTGATCCGCCAGCAGGTCGAAGGCGGCATCCTGTTCGGCCTGTCGGCGGCGCTCTATGGCGACATCCGCATCGAGAAGGGTCAGGTGCAGCAGACCAACTTCCATGACCAGCCGGTTCTGCGGATCGACGAGTGCCCGATCATCGAAACCCATATCGTCACCAGCGAGCTGCCCCCCGAAGGCGTGGGCGAACCGGGCACCGCGCCGATCGCACCCGCGGTCGGCAACGCTCTTTTCGCTCTGACGGGTCAGCGCCTGCGCAACCTGCCCTTCAATCTCGCCTGAGATCAGGAGACCCACGAATGACCAGTATCAAGATCAATGGCAAGACCACGGAAGTAGCTGCAGATGCCGAAACCCCGCTGCTGTGGATGCTGCGTGGCGAGCTGCAGCTGATGGGCACCAAGTTCGGCTGCGGGATGGCCCTGTGCGGCGCCTGCACCGTACACCTGGACGGCGAACCGGTGCGCGCCTGCATCACGCCGGTGTCGGCCGCGGCGGGCAAGGAGGTCACCACCATCGAAGGGCTCGCAGGCCAGCAAGCGCAGGCGCTGCGCGCCGCCTGGACCGAGCTCGATGTCGTGCAGTGCGGCTACTGTCAGAGCGGCCAGCTGATGTCGGCCTGCGCGCTGCTGCGCAAGAATGCCCAACCCACTGAC
>JAYVOV010000153.1:0-8415 GCA_043757735.1 Burkholderiaceae bacterium | reverse complement strand
ACCTACGACGACGGCAGCTTCGCCGCGCAGGGGATCTTCGGCCAAGGCATCTTCATCGACCCCAAGCGCAAGCTGGTGATCGCCAGCAACGCCAACTGAACCCGAGCGACCCGGGGGCCGGAGCGCGACTGGCGCGAGGCGTTTTACAAGCAGGTTCAGGGGTTGGTGGACGCAGGGGGTTAGTCCCTCACCGCGGTCGATCATCAGCAGGCCGCTGCGCAACCCAAGGACCTCATCAACCGGTGTTCAAGCGGCTTGCCAGAGGGCCGTTGGGAGGAAAAGTACGTTTGAATTTCCTATCCTCCGAAGCTACGATGTGGCGCCGCTCGCGCTGACCCTTTCACTGGAGACCGACTGATGGAAGACTTCACACCGAACCTCCCCGAGGTAGTCGAGGAAGTGCGCACCTTGTTCGAGCGCTACGAACAGGCGCTGATCGACAAGGATGTCGATGTGCTGGACAGCACCTTCTGGAACAGTCCGCATACCATCCGCTACGCGATGGCGGAGCACGGCTACGGTTTCGACGAAATCCATCGGGCGCGGGTGGCGCGCAAGCCAGGGCCCGGCATCAAGGAGCGGCGCATCCGGCTGGAGATCCTGACCATCGGGCGCAACTTCGCGACCACCAACCTGGAGTTCAAGATGCGCGGTCATGAACTGATCGGGCGCCAGAGCCAGACCCTGGTACGGTTTCCGTCGGTCGGCTGGAAAGTGATCAGCGCCCATGTATCGACCACCGACGGCATGCCGATGTGGTGAGCCCCGCATGCGAACGGTCCAACTTCTGCACGAATCACGAGGGCATTCGCGGCGAGGTCTCTAGCATCGCCGCAACCATCCAGGACAGAAAGGGCTGACACCATGACCGGACGAATGACACGCAAGTCGGCGGTGATCGTGGGCGCGGGCCAGTCGCCGGGCCCCAATGTGGGCAACGGCCGGGCCACCGCGCTGCTGCTGGCGCCCGAAGGCGCGTGGGTGCTGTGCGTGGACCGCGACGAAGCCAGTGCCGCCGAAACCGTGGCCCTGATCGCCGCCGAAGGCGGGTAGGCCTGGGCCTGGCGCGCCGATGTCACCCGACGCGAAGACTGCGCGGCCCTGGTGAAGGCGGCACAAGAGCGCTTCCGGCGCATCGATGCGCTGGTGAATAACGTGGGCGGCGGCGGCGGCGGCGGCCCGGCGCACCTCGCCGACGAGGCCGCCTGGGACCGCATCTTCGCGGTCAATCTCAAGGGCATGTGGATGACGATCAGGCATGCGATACCGCTGATGCGCGAACAGACCGGCGGTGCATCGATCGTCAATGTGTCTTCGCTCGCGTCGTTCGCGGGGGCGGCAACATGAACGCCTATGAGGTCTCCAAGGCGGGCGTGAACCGGCTGACCACCAGCGTGGCCGCCTCGAATGCGCGTTACGGCATCTATCCTCGCGGCGCGGGCCAGCGCCGCCCGAGTCTCGGCGGTGGCCAAGGCGCTGCGCTCTGAGCACGCCAAGGCCAAGGATGCGAGCAAGACGGCCGAGGACGGCTTGCCGCTGCACAGCTTCAGAACCTTGCTCAAAGACCTCGGCACCCTGGCCTACAACATCACTCACACGCAGGCCAGCCCCGAGACCAAGATCGTCCTCACGACGCGGCCCACCGCGCTCCAGGCCAAAGCCTTCGCGCTGCTCACACTGAACCCGTCTTGTACCCAGTAGCCGCATAGTCCGCGAACAAAAAACTCAAGCGGAACGGGGACTTACGTTTCTGATTGGGCCAAAGTTCGGACTAGTGCCCAAAGGGATGAGAACGGAGGGATCGGCTACCAGCCGTGATGCAGGAAATCGATCGCCGAAAAGATCGCGTCGCTTTCGCGATCGAGACTCGTGATGAACAGGGACAGTTCGGAATGAGGGACCGCGGCCATGAACTGCGTGGCCATGGCCACCTTTGTGCTCTGGACCTCGAAGATCGGGTTGAGCCGATCCGCCGGTATCGGCGCAGCGTCCAACGGCAGCAGCGGCACGACAACCCGTGTGTTGAGACGGGTGATCAAGTCCGCCTGGACGTCCAGCAGGAACCCTGCACCGCCGCGATTGGCGTAGACATCGAAGCGGGCCATCAAAACGTTCGATGCTTTGCCAATGGGATCCCGTTCCTGTCGACGTAGGCGTTGGAACTCTCCAGGGCGGCCTGGTTCGATTGCAGCCAGATGGCTTCCTGCCTGGCGGCAACCGCTCGGGAAAGCCCTTCCTCGGACGCCTTCGAGATGTTGATCCCCAGGCGCTTCGCGTGGTCCAGCAGGCCCGCATCGATGGTGACGTTGATTGCCTTGCGGGGTGATGCGGCGGGTGGCGGTTTCATCAGTTGGAGACTGCTGGCTTGATTATGGTGATCTGAATGTTGTCATATATGCGCATGATAGGCAACACGGGGCTCTTCCATGTCAAGCCCTCCGGCAGGCGGGCGCTGGACGGCGGGCACACGGAGCATGCCGCCATGATCAGTTCGTCGGCCACGACGATCAGTTCGGTCAGGCCGTGTTCGCCGACCTCGAAGAAACCCTCGCATTCCGCGCGATTGCGCGCATCGTGTGCCGCCGTCAGGATGCGCCAGCGGATAGCAGGCCAATGCAGCGTGTGCTCCAGGCACTGGAACATAAGGTAGCGGTTTTCGCTTCGGTACCCGGAGTGGCGCAGGCAGGCCAGCGCCGCGGCATGGGCCGCTGTGTATGCGCTGGAAAATCGCCCCTCCAACGAAACCCCGCTTTGCCGAGCATCCCCCAGGCGCGTGACGGCCATCGCGGGCAACCGGGCCACTTCGGACGCGTCAGACGGCTCGAGCTTGAGCTGGTGGATCTTGACGAGGTTATCGAGCGCCGACCGGTTCATCGAGCGATCCGATCAGTAGCAGCGTGGGTTGGCTGATGACCTTGTTCACGAAGAAGGACGGATCCGCGCGCCGGCGCGCGAAGTCAGCGCTTGTGTAGAGCGAGGGAGCAGCGGTTTGGCGCCCGATTGCCAGGGCAAACCCAAAGGCGCTCGCCACGGGTCAAGCTGGATTGGCCTGCGGTCGATCATCAGCAGGCCGCTGCGCAACCCAAGAACCGCATCAGCGGGTGTTCAAGCGGCTTGCCAGAGGGCCGTTGGGAGCAAAAGTACGTTTGCATTACCTATCCTCCCAGATCATCCCCATCAAGGACATCTGGATGTACCGGCTACGCCGCGACTTCGGCCGCGTCCTCTGGGCATAGGCGCCCACACCCGGCTACGGGTTCACCGAATATTTACCGACTCTCATGCAGTTGCTCCTTGCGCAGCACGCAGGCCCGCTCGATCGCAAGGCCGGTGCAGGGTCAGCCGCGCGTTGCCATTGCCTGGCCCATCTGGATCGCCCCACCAGGCTGCCAGACCGGATTAAACCGCAGCGGGCCTTTCGGGAACAGCATCACCACCGTCGAGCCCAGCAGGAAACGGCCCATTTCCTGGCCTTGCGCCAGTTGCACCGGATTGCCCTGTTCATACGACCACTCGCGAGCCCCACCCGGGCGCGGTGGATTCACCACGCCATGCCACACCGTGGCCATGCTGCCCACGATCGTCGCGCCGACCAGCACCAGCACGAACGGCCCGGCTTTGCTTTCGAAAAGGCAGACAACCCGCTCGTTGCGCGCGAAAAGCCCGGGCACACCTTGCGCAGTGGCTGGGTTGACCGAGAACAGGTCACCCGGCACATGGATCATGCGTGTCAGGCGCCCGGCGCAAGGCATGTGAATGCGGTGGTAGTCGCGCGGGCTGAGATAGAGCGTCGCGAAATGCCCATTGTCGAAACGCGCAGCCAGTGTGGCGTCGCCGCCGACCAGCGCGCTCGTGCTGTAGCGGTGACCCTTGGCCTGATAGATCTGGTCGTGGTCGATCGCACCGAACTGGCTGATTGCGCCATCCACCGGGCTCGTCAGATCTGCGTTTGCCAGGGGTCTGGCGCCCTCGCGCAGCGCCCGCGTGAAGAAGTCATTGAAGCTGGAATAGGCTGCCCGGTCAGGCTGCGCTGCCTGCGTCATGTCCACACCGTAGCGCGCCGCAAACCGCGCGATCAACCAGGTGGTGACGACGCCCCAGCGCCGTGACGCGACGAAGCCTGCAATCGCGGTCAGCGCCTGCTTGGGCAGCAGGTACTGCAGCCAGACGCTCATCGGATCAGCGGCTCGCTGCCTTGAGTTCCAGCCTGCGGGCGTGCAGCACTGGCTCGGTATAACCGGACGGCTGCTCGACGCCCTTGAACACCAGGTCGCAGGCTGCCTTGAACGCAAAACCGTCGAAGCCCGGCGCCATCGCCGTGTAAGCCGGATCGCCCGCGTTCTGACGGTCGACCACTGCGGCCATGCGCTTCATCACTGCCATCGCGTGAGCCTGCGTCACCACCCCGTGCAAGAGCCAGTTGGCCATGTGCTGCGAAGAGATCCGGCAGGTCGCCCGGTCTTCCATCAGACCGATGTTGTTGATGTCGGGCACCTTGGAGCAGCCCACGCCCTGATCGACCCAGCGCACCACATAGCCGAGGATGCCCTGCGCGTTGTTCTCGAGTTCTGCCGTCTTGTCCGGATCGCTCCAGACGGGCTTGTCGGCCACCGGAATGCGCAAGATGTCGTCGAGCTTGGCACGCGGCCCGCCCTTGGCGATCTCGACCTGGCGCGCCAGCACGTCGACCTTGTGGTAGTGGGTGGCGTGCAAGGTGGCCGCGGTCGGGCTGGGCACCCAGGCGCAGTTCGCGCCAGCCATTGGATGGCCGATCTTCTGCTCGAGCATCGCCGCCATCAGGTCGGGCATCGCCCACATGCCTTTGCCGATCTGCGCGCGACCGGCCAGGCCGCAGGCCAGTCCGATGTCGACGTTCCACAATTCATAAGCACCGATCCACGGCTGCGACTTCATGTCGGCCTTGCGAACCATCGGGCCCATCTGCATCGAGGTGTGGATTTCGTCGCCAGTGCGGTCGAGAAAGCCGGTGTTGATGAAGGCCACCCGCCGCCGGGCGGCACGGATGCATTCCTTCAGGTTGACAGTGGTACGACGCTCCTCGTCCATGATGCCGATCTTGACGGTCTTGGCCGGCAGGCCAAGCGACTTCTCGACGTGGCTGAAAATTTCGTCGGCGAAGGCCACTTCGTCGGGGCCGTGCATTTTGGGTTTGACGATGTAGATGGAGCCCTTCGTGGAGTTGCGTGCGCCCGAGCGCTTTTGCAGATCGTGCATCGCGATCATCACCGTGCACATCGCATCGAGCAGGCCTTCACCGATCTCGAGGCCGTCGCGATCGAGCACCGCCGGATTGGTCATCAGGTGACCCACATTGCGCACCAGCATCAGCGAGCGACCCTTCAGGCTCAGGCTGCCGCCAGCGGGTGCGGTGTATTCGCGATCTGCGTTGAGCTTGCGATCGAAGCGCGAACCCGCCTTGGCCACCGTTTCGACGAGATCGCCCTTCATCAGCCCGAGCCAGTTGCGGTAGGCCAGCGCCTTGTCCTCGGCGTCGACCGCAGCGACTGAATCTTCACAGTCCATGATGGTGGTGATCGCCGACTCCAGCAGCACGTCGGCGACACCCGCCCGATCGGTGCGGCCGATTGAATGGCTGGCGTCGATTTGAATCTCGACATGCAGGCTGTTGTGGCGCAGCAGCACCGCGGTGGGCGCCCCGGCATCGCCCCGGTAACCCGCAAAGCGGCCCGGATCGGCCAGCCCGCTCACGCCTTTTTCGCTGACCGCCTGCAGCGCGCCGCCGGCCACTCGATAGGCGGTGACATCGGCATGGCTGCCCGCTGCCAGGGGCGCCGCGGTGTCCAGGAAAGCTTTCGCCCAGGCGATCACACGCGCGCCGCGGCTCGGATCGTAGCCGCCCGCACCGGGGCCGTCGCCCATTGCATCGGTGCCGTAGAGCGCATCGTAGAGGCTGCCCCAGCGCGCGTTGGCCGCGTTCAGCGCGTAGCGGGCATTCATCACCGGCACGACCAGCTGCGGGCCTGGAATGCTGGCGATCTCAGGATCGACGCCCTCGGTCTGCACCTGGAAGTCGGGCCCGACCGGCACCAGATAGCCAATCTTCTCCAGGAAAGCGCGATAGCCCGCGGCATCATGCGGCTGGCCGCGCTGATCGCGATGCCAGGAATCGATGGCTGTCTGGAGTTCTTCGCGCCGCGCCAGCAGCGCCCGGTTCTTCGGCCCCAGCGTGTGAACCAGTTCGGAGAGTCCGTGCCAGAACTGATCGGCGCTCACGCCAATCCCGGGCAGGGCCTCGTTTTCGATCATCTGCTGCAGCGTGACAGCCACTTGCAGACCGTGCTTTTGAATGCGGTTCGTCATCTGTCTTTCCTCGAGCGGGCGTATAGGTGTTGGCGGGGGCCGATGAAGCGAAGAATAATGGTTGTTTCAGTGCGGTAAAAGCCGCCAGTTGTTCAATCAGCTTTGACTTTTATGAAAGTGTGCCGCGATGCAGACCGCTTTTGAGCCCGCTCCGTTTCACCCGACCGAGACTTTTTCTGACCCGGATCTGGCGCTGGAACGGATCACCGCCCTCTATCAGCGCAGTGTCACCCATCTGCGCGAGGCCCTGCAGCGTTACATCGGCGGCGAAGAACTGACCCGCCGGGTGCGGGCGCACTACCCTTTCGTGCGGATCGAGACCGAAACCGCCATTCGACCCGATTCTCGGCTGGCGTATGGCTTTCTGGCGGGCCCCGGCCACTATGAGACCACACTCACCCGCCCCGACCTGTTCGCCGATTACTACCGCGAGCAGATGCGCCTGCTGATCGCCAATCACGGCGTAGGGGTCCAGATCGGCACCAGCCGCGAACCCATTCCGGCACATTTTGCTTTCGGCGACAGCGACCACATCGAAGCCCGTCTGGACCCGATCCGCCAGCAGCGCCTGCGCGACCTGTTCGACCTTCCCGACCTGGCCGCGATGGACGACAGCATTGCCAACGGCACCCATGAGCCGGCGCGCGGCCAGCCCTCGCCACTCGCACTTTTCACGGCGCCTCGGGTCGACTATTCGCTGCAGCGGCTGCGCCACTACAGCGGCACGGGCCCCGAGCACTTTCAAAACTTCGTGCTGTTCACCAACTATCAGTTCTACATCGACGAGTTCGTGGCACTTGGCCGCTCGCTGGTCGATCAGGGGGCGGCTTCGACCCTCGAAGCAGACAGGTACAACGCTTTCATCGAACCGGCCACGCTTTCGGGCCGGCTGCCGCAGATGCCTGCCTGGCATCTGGCACGCCCCGATCGCCGCGGCATCACGATGATCAACATCGGCGTCGGGCCCGCCAACGCGAAGACCATCACCGACCACGTCGCGGCGCTGCGGCCGCACGCCTGGATCATGCTCGGCCACTGTGCGGGGCTGCGCAATTCACAGCGCCTGGGCGACTATGTCCTGGCCCACGGTTATGTCCGCGAGGATCATGTGCTCGACGAGGACCTGCCGCTGTGGGTGCCGATCCCGGCGCTGGCCGAGATTCAGCAGGCGCTCGAGGGTGCGGTCGCTGACGTCACGCAGCTCTCCGGCTACGAGCTGAAACGGGTGATGAGGACCGGCACCGTGGCGTCGACCGACAACCGCAACTGGGAGCTGCTGCCCCACCGCGGCCCCAGCCGACGGTTCAGCCAGAGCCGGGCGGTCGCACTCGACATGGAGAGCGCCACCATCGCCGCCAACGGGTTCCGGTTCCGGGTTCCCTACGGCACGCTGCTGTGCGTGTCCGACAAACCGCTGCATGGCGAGATCAAACTGCCAGGCATGGCCAATCAGTT
Organism: Burkholderiaceae bacterium; assembly: GCA_043757735.1. Lineage (GTDB taxonomy): Bacteria > Pseudomonadota > Gammaproteobacteria > Burkholderiales > Burkholderiaceae_E > Quisquiliibacterium. The sequence goes on along the minus strand of JAYVOV010000153.1, from coordinate 618 downwards.
CTATCGCGAAAGAGTCGACCAGCACCTGCGCATCGGCATCCGCGCGATCGAGCTTCTGCGCGGCCAGGACTTCAATCAGCTGCACAGCCGAAAACTGCGCAGCTTCGCCGAGGTGGCCTTTCAATAGAGTGATCAGCTGCCACCGATACGCGCCGTCTCGTCCCAGAGACGCATCGGGTCCACTTCCACGCCGAGATCCGCCAGCCGGATCACGCGATCGACGGCATAGGCGGACTGCCCGGTCAGGCGGCGCGGCCCGTCCTCGTAGAGCGCGTTGAGCGCCGATCGCAGTACCTTGACCACCCGAGACCCGGGTTCGCGCATCCGTCGCAGCACGATGCCGGACTCGTTGTTCACCAGGCGGACCGGACAACCAGGTGGATAGGCGCCCACTTCGGCGGCCAGCAGTCGAAGCAGAATCGGCGCCAGCGTCGTAACCTCCCGGACCTGCAGCAGCTTCAAGACCTGATCGGTCGGCGCACCGGCGCGGTAGCCGCGTTCGGAGACCAGCGCGCAGTAGCGGTCGGCCAATACGATCGCCTGCACGGACAGATCAAGTTCCGGCGCCTTCACTCGCGATGGATATCCGGTGCCGTCAGCAAGTTCATGGTGTCGGGC
>JAYVOV010000152.1:0-8489 GCA_043757735.1 Burkholderiaceae bacterium | reverse complement strand
CGGTCGGTCTTGCGCAAGGCGTCAGAAGGGCGCTGGCGTTGAACTGCCCGCCAGGCAACCCGTCTGATCAAACGCGCATGAACCCTTCGAGCTCTTTCGCCGCCCAGCCGATGGTCTTGTCCGCTGTCTCGCCCTGCGCGTGCCGGACTGCCATCTTGGTCATCAGTCCCTGGGTGTAGATCTGGACCGCGATCCGAGGAGGCGCAGGCGACGCGGCAATCGACAGGGTCTGATGATTGTGCGGATTCGGGTAGTGGTACAAGGTGCCCTTGGGCGGCCCGGCTTCGGCCCAGGTTGGCAAGGTCGTCAGGTTGGCGAACGACGGCAGGTCATAACCACCGCTGCCGGCCACAAGCTTGGCAACCGCTTCTTTGGTCGACAAATACCGCAGCAGGCTCTTGGCGGCCGGCTTGTTCTTGCCGAAATTCCAGATCCCCCAGAAGAACGGCAGGAACGGCGCGAAACGTCCCTTCGGTCCGCTGGGGAAACCATGGGTCCAGAGCTGCTCGGCGATCTGCGGTGCGTCACGCTTGGCAACCGCCCAGGCGCTGGGCGGATTCATAATCATCGCGCCCTTGCCCGAGACCAGCCACTTGTTGTTCGAGGCATCGTCCCAGGCTGGCACGTCGGCCGGCAGGAAAGCGATCAAGCGCTTCAGGTACTCGAGCACCTGTTTGGTGGCGTCGGACTTCACCGTGATGTTGCCCTTGGCGTCGATCAGTGTGGCACCGAAGGCCTGGAAGAAAGCCCCGGACGAGTCGACCGAGTCGGAGGTGGAGCCGAAGCCGATGCCGAAGGGCACACCACCCTTTTGACAGGCCTCGGCCGCCTTCAAGAAGTTGTCGAGATTCCAGGCATCGGCCTTGGGCGCCGATCCGGCCGGGTACAGCGCCTGAATGTCGATGCCCGCGTGCTGCTTGAGCAGGTCGATCCGCGTGCAGGGCCCCTTGATCTGGCTGCCTATCGTGGCGGGAACCGCCATCCATCTGCCACCGGTCTTGCCGAGGTATTCAACCGTTCCATTGACCGCCCCATGTTCTTTGATGAGGTCTTTCATGATGTCGTCTACCGGTTCGAGCAGCTTGCTGTGCTCGGCCGGCAGCCAGGTGTTCATCGCCAGAATGTCATGGCCTGATTTGGCCTGCGCCTCGGCAGCGGTGGTGAGCAGCAGTTTGTTGCCCTGCGAGGTGATGTAGTCGATCTTCACCTCGACCTTTTCCTTGGCGCCCCATTCCTTCACCAGATCGGTGGAGGTCTGGTTGGCTCCTGGCACCCAGTGGTCCCACAGGCCGACCGAAAGCGTGCCGGCGGCGCGCGCGGTGTGAACATAAGGGGCTGCGACTACTGCAGCAGAAACCTTGGCCGTGCGCTGAATAAACGAACGCCTGCTGTGACCGTTTTCAGACATATTGCTCCCCCGTTAGTGGCGATTAAAAACCGGCAATCCACTTCTTCGCGGCGGGGGTTTTTCACTGAGATGAAAGTCAGCGCCAAGCATCGAACTGTGCCTTGAAACCCGAGCCGCGATACCCGACCCCACTTTTTAAACTACGAGCGCGGGCAACGATTGTCAACAAACTTTGATCGGCGCGCTGCTCGGGGCTTGTCTCGGAATCGTGTCGGCCCGGCATTGCATGAACGCGGTTGCGGGTTGACACTGCCGATGCCGATGCCGGTCCGAGCGGGCACCGCCGTTCACCCGTCAGCAAAATGGCCCCAAATTACGAGGAGCACGACTTGGCTGCAATGCGCATATTGACGCCCGCCGGCGGCTTGCCGACATCCGGCGGCGCTGACTATGGCTACGAAAAAGAAGCACTCGAGCGCATCGGCGCCGAGATCGTCGAGTGCCCCGCCACTGAACAGGCGTTCATCAGCGCGGCCAGGGGCGCCGACGCGGTTTATGCCAAAGGCATGAAATTCACCAGCGCGATGATCAACGCGCTCGACAGATGCAAGGTGATTTCGCTCGGTTCGGTGGGTGTCGACTATGTCGATGTTGCGGCCGCGACGGCCAAAGGCATTCCGGTCACCAATTGCCCGGACACCTTCATCGAAGAGGTCGCCGACCACGCCATGATGCTGCTGCTGGCCACCCATCGGCGCGCCATCGAGCAAGACCGCATGGTCCGCGAAGCGCGCTGGGGCGAAGGCCGCCCGCAGCTCTACGAAGTGCCGCGCCTGATGGGAATGACGCTCGGCTTCATCGCTTTCGGCCGCGTGCCGCGCGCAGTCGCCAAGCGCGCCCGCGCGTTCGGGCTGCATCTGCTGGCCTTCGACCCGTTTCTCGACGAACTCGCGATCGCCGAATCCGGCGTCGAACCGGCCAGTCTGCCCGAACTGCTGAGCCGCTCGGATTTCATTTCGATGCATCTGCCGGCCACGCCCGAGACCCTCGGGTTTCTCAAGGAGCAGCACTTTCGCCAGATGAAGAAAAGCGCGATCTTTATCAACACCGGCCGCGGACCGACGGTCGACGAAGCCGCGCTGATCAAAGCGCTCGAGCAGAAGTGGATTGCCGGCGCCGGCCTCGATGTACTGGCAGTCGAGCCGCCCGATCCAGCAAATCCGATTCTCAAAATGCCGCATGTGATTCTGTCGCCGCACAACGCCTCGGCCTCGTCGCGATTCGATCCAGCCCGCCGTCGGCGCGTCGGCCAGGAACTCGCGCTCGTGCTGGGCGGGCGCTGGCCGATGTCATGCGTCAACCCGACGGTTCTGCCGAACTCGGGATTGCGTCGCTGGCAGCCGATCGCGATGGACCGCGGGCCCAACAGCTGAGGGTCACGAAGACTCAACGGCCTCGAGCGTCATCACCCTTCTGCATCACGTCGCAACATCACGTCGCAACAACGCGATTCACTCCGACCAAGGAACTACTCAAATGTCCACCAACCAACTCAAAGCCCGCTGGAAAGCCGGCAAGGCCGCGGTCAACGGCTGGCTCGCCATTCCATCGGGATTTTCCGCGGAAGTCGTCGCCCAGTGCGGCTTCGACAGCGTCACAGTCGACATGCAGCACGGCGTTCAGGACTATCAGTCGATGGTGCAGTGCTTTCAGGCAATGGACCGGCATCCGGTGACCAAGCTGGTGCGGGTGCCGTGGAATGAACCCGGCATCATCGGCAAGTCTTTGGACGGCGGCGCCTGGGGCGTCATTGCCCCGATGATCAACACGAAGGAGCAGGCGCAGGCGCTGGTCTCGGCATGCCGCTACCCGCCGCACGGCACGCGCAGCAACGGCCCGATCCGCCATGGCACTTACGGCGTGGCCAACGAGTATCAGAAGATCGCCAACAACGAGATCCTGGTCATCCCGATGATCGAGACCCAGCAGGCGCTCGACAACCTCGATGCAATTCTGGATGTGCCCGGCATCGACGCCATCTATGTGGGCCCGAGCGATCTGGCCTTCTCGATCGGCAAAACGCCGAAGCTCGACCATGAAGACCCGGAAATTCTAAAAATCTACGAACGGCTGATCGCCGAATGCGCCAAACGCGGCATCTACCCCGGCATCCATTGCGGTACCGGTGCTTACGCAGCGCGCATGATCACCATGGGGTTCCGACTGACGACGATCGCCAATGATGCCGGGCTGATGGCGAAAGCCGCCCTCGAGTCGGTCGCCGACGTCTGGAAGGAAGTGGGCAAGTTCCGCTGAAGAACTCAGGACCCGGTCAGCGATCTGCCACCCGTCACATCGGTCCGCAGGCATCGCGCTCGATGCCCGGTGTCCAGATGCACCACTTCAGGCCGCGTGCTGCGACAGGTATCGTCGGCAAAGGCGCATCGCTCGGCAAACGCGCAGCCGGCAGGCAGGGCACTCAGGTCGGGCGGCGCACCGGCAATCGTCTCGAGCCGGCTGCCCTTGGCCAGCGCGCCGTGCGCGCGGCTCTTCAACAACGCCATGGTGTAGGGGTGGCGCGGGGCGCGGATCAGCGTCCTGGCCGGGCCCTCTTCGACAATCCGTCCGGCATACATCACCGCGATGCGGTCGGCCACCTCGATGGCCGCGCCGATGTCATGGGTGACGAAGATGACCGACAAGCCCATCTCGCGCTGCAGTTCGCGCAGCAGCAGCAGTATTTGAATCTGCACAGTGGCGTCCAGTGCCGTGGTGGGCTCATCGGCCAGCAGCAGTTGCGGCCGGCAGGCCAGGGCCAGCGCGATCATCGCGCGCTGACGCATGCCGCCGCTCATCTCGTGCGGGTAAGCCTGCAGACGGCGCTCGGGGCTGGGGATGCGCACCCGCTCGAAAAGCTGCAGCGCACGCTGCTGTGCTTCGGCCTTGCTCACGCTTTCGTGGCGGCGGATGCTCTCGACGATCTGTGCGCCGACGGTGTAAACCGGGTCCAGCGCCAGCAGCGGTTCCTGGAAAATCATCGCGGCCGTCTTGCCCCGGTACTGATCCAGGGCCGCGGGCGACAACGACAGTACGTCCTGCCCGCCCACGATCATCCGTCCGCCCATCTGCGTGCGGCGCGCATCGTGCAGGCGCAGCAGCGAGCGCAAGGTGACACTTTTGCCCGAGCCTGACTCGCCGATCAGCGCGACCACTTCGCCGCGTTGCACCTGCAGATCGACGCCGCCCACGGCCTGCACCGGCTTTCGCCCGCCGGTGAATGTCACCGTCAGGGCTTGGATGTCGACGAAAGCTTCGGTCATGCGGACTGCGCTGTCGCGGCCAATACGTTCACGGGCGCTGCCTGGTGGCCGCTGTCGGGCTCGAACATCAGACAGGCTACGGGGTGCGAACCACTGCCGCTGTCGAGCACCGGCACCCGCTGGCTGCACACCGCCTGCGCCATCGCGCAGCGCGGATGAAAACGGCAGCCCGTCGGCGGGTTGATGGGATTGGGCGGGTCGCCGGCCAGCGGCGGCTCTTCGGTGCGATGGTCGGGATCCATCGAGGGAATCGACGACAACAGTGCCTTCGTGTAAGGGTGGCGCGGGTTCTCGAACAGCGTCTCGCTGTCGCCGATCTCGACCACCTGCCCCAGGTACATCACCATCACCCGGTTCGAGATGAAACGCACCACGTTCAGGTCGTGGCTGATGAACAGATAGGTCAAACCGAATTCATCCTTGAGGTCGAGCAGCAGGTTCAGCACCTGCGCTTCCACGGACTTGTCCAGCGCCGATACGGCCTCGTCCAGGATGATCAGGCGCGGCTGCAGCGCCAGCGCACGCGCGATATTCACCCGCTGACGCTGGCCGCCCGACAACTCATGCGGATAACGCTCGGCGTAACGCTTCGGCTCGAGCCCCACCCGTGCCAGCAGATCACGGGCACGCGCCACCGCCTCGGCGCGCGCGACGCCATGCACCTGCGGGCCGAAAGCGATGCTGTCCTCGATGGTGAGGCGCGGATTGAGCGAGGCATAGCTGTCCTGGAAAACCATCTGCGTCTGGCGGCGAAAATCTCTGAGACCCAGATCACGTGTGCCGACCTGGGCGCCATCGAAGACCATCTCGCCGGCATTGGCCTTGATCAGCTGCATGAGCAACCGGGCAGTGGTGCTCTTGCCGCAGCCGCTTTCGCCGACCACACCCAGCGTCTCGCCCGCCGCCACGTCGAAGCTGACACCATCGACCGCACGCACCACCCCGCCGCCACGACCGAAGACGTCCTTCTTCAGCGGGAAATGTTTGACCAGCCCCGTGACGCGGAGCAAAGGCGTCGCCGCCGCGCTCACTGCTTGATCTCCATCGCCGAGCGCAGGCCATCGGACAGCAGGTTGAAGGCGATGGAAGTGAAAAATATCATCACGCCCGGCAGCGCCGAGATCCACGGCTGAACGTAGATGGCGGTGCGCAGCGTGTTGAGCATCAGTCCCCACTCCGGCTCAGGCGGCTTCACCCCCAGACCCAGAAAGCTCAGGCCGGACGCGAGGATCATGCTCACCGCGATGAGGCTGGTGCTGTAAACGAAGATCGGCCCCAGCACATTGCCCAGCACGTGCACGCGCACGATGGTGAACGCATTGGCACCGCTGGCGCGCGCGGCTTCGACAAAATCACGCGAGCGGATCTGCGTGGTGACGCTCTCGGCCACCCGCGCGATCGGCGGGATGAACACCACTGTCAGCGAGATCAGCGAATTGGTGATGCCGGCCCCCAGCGCGCCACTGAGCGCAATCGCCAACAGCACCGACGGGAAGGCGTAGAACACATCCACGGTGCGCATGATCATGGTATTTAGAGCGCCGCCCGCGTACCCGGCGACGATGCCGATGGTGGCGCCGACAACAAAAGCGCAGATGACCGGCGTGATGCCTATGAACAGACTCAGGCGCGAGCCCACGATCAGACGGCTGAGCATGTCGCGACCGAGCTCGTCGCTGCCCAGCGGGAAGCCAGGGGAGCCGATGGGTTTGAGCCGGTCGAGCATGCTCGACAGGTAAGGATCGGCCGGTGCCAGCAACGGCCCGAACACCACCAGCAGCAGCAGAAAAAGAATCATCGCCGCGGCCACGAGCGCCGCCGGGTCGCGCATAAACCGCCGCAACACGGTCTGCCAGTAGCCGGGTGAACGCTCGACGGGAACATCGGGCATGTTGGCGGGGTTGACGGTGATGTTCAGCATGGCGTTCAACCGCGGGCGATCCGCGGGTCGAGCAGGCTCTGCACGACGTCCACGATCAGGTTGAGCAGCACGAAAAACATCGCCAGCACCAGGATCGTGCCCTGCAGCAGCGGCAGGTCGCGCTGAAAGATGGCGCTGTTGAGCAGGAAGCCGGCGCCCGGCCACGAGAAAACCGTTTCGATCAGAATGCTGCCGCCCAGCAGGTAGCCAAGCTGCAGGCCCATCACCGCCAGCGCGGTGGGCGCGGCGTTTTTCACCACATGCAGGAAAATACCCAGGTCGGTGAGACCCATGGCCCGCAGACCGACGATGAACTCCTGCGCCAGGATGTCGGCCACCAGCGCGCGCACGGTGCGCGCCACGATGCCCATGGGAATGACGCTCATGGTGATGGCGGGCAGCACGAGGTGCTGCATGTGCTCCCAGTTCCAGCGCCAGTCAGCCGAACCGCCGGGCCCGGCACCGCTGGGCGGCAGCCAGGGCAGCAGCACAGAAAACGCGATCACCATCACCATGCCCAGCCAGTAGTGAGGCACGCTCACACCGAGCACCGCCAGCATCGACGCTGCCTTGTCGACCCAGCTGTTCTGAAAATAGCCGGCGACAAAGCCAAACAGCGCGCCGAAGGCAAAACCGATCAGCGTGGCAAACACCGCGAGGCGCAGCGTATTGCCAACCGCCTTGATGACTTCATCGGCGACCGGGCGGCCACTGGCGATGCTGGTGCCCAGGTCACCCTGCACTGCACGCCAGACCCAGCCGGCAAACTGCTCTGGATAGCTGCGGTCGAAGCCATAGAGCTTGCGCAGCTGCGCCTGCAATTCGCCCGATGCATCGGGCGGCAGGATCGACACCAGCGGGTCACCGGGCGCGAGATGGACCAGCGCAAAACACACAAGCGCCACCCCGAGCATTATCGGCAGTGTGTACAGCAGGCGGCGCAGCAGCAGGGCGAACATGGCGAGGCGTCAGAGCCCGCACCGGACAGCGCCGGCCACGGGCCGCAGTGGCGCTGTCGTCAGTCGATCGACATCGTGGCGATGTCGATGAACCAGCTGCGCGGCTGCACCACACCCTTGACCTTGGCGGCGATGGCACGGGGCCCGACGTCATGGGCGATCCAGACGAAGGGCGCTTCTTCGACGATGCGTGCGTGCAGTTTGGACAGCGCCACGTCACGCGCCTTGTCGTCGAAGCTGGTGCGTGCATCGGCGATCAGTTTGTCGAACTCGGCATTGCCGAAGTAGCCCCAGTTGTTGCTGACCGGCGGAAAGGCCTTGGTGCTGGTGAAGCGGACCATCGCGAAGAAAGGGTCCATCGCCGCGAAGCTGACGTTGATGGCGCTGGCGCCGTTGGCTGACGGATCTTTAGCGCCTTTGCGCCAGTTGGTGAACAACGTGTTCCATTCGATCACGTCGAACTGCACGTCGAAACCGCATTGCTTGAGGCTCTGCTGCACGAACTCGTTCATTGGCAGCGGCTGCATCTGGCCCGAGCCGCTGGCGCTGATCTGCACCTTCACCTTGAGCGGCTTGGCTGGCGTGTGCCCGGCCTCGGCCATCAGCTTTTTGCCGGCATCGACGTCGTACTTGATGTCGAATTTGGGGTTGCCCCACCACGGGTGGCCCGGCGGCACGGTGCCCTTGGGAACGCCCATCATGCCGCCCAGCAGCTTGAGAATGCCGGTGCGGTCGACACACAGATTGGCGGCCTGACGCACGCGCTTGTCAAGCCAAGGCGAACCTTCGGCAAAGCTCAACTGCCAGGGCCATACATGGGGCTGCTGGTTGAAGTAGATCTTGTGGCCGCGCGCCTGAATGCTGGCCATGGCATCGGGCGACGGCGCTTCGATCCAATCGACCTGGCCGGACAGAATGGCGGCGGTGCGGGCGTTGGCCTC
>JAYVOV010000151.1:0-8502 GCA_043757735.1 Burkholderiaceae bacterium | reverse complement strand
AAAGCTCACAGCGGCGCCCGTGCGGCGCACCACCAGCACGCTTTCGATGCTGGGACACTGGGCTACCGCCGCATCGGCGTTGGCCTTGAGCGGGATGCGCTTGCCGCCGCGACAGCCTTCATCGGCGGTGACCAGCAGTTTCGAATCGCAGTCCTGGATGCGGCCGGCGACGCTGTCGGGCGAGAAGCCGCCGAACACCACCGAGTGGACCGCGCCGATCCGAGCGCAGGCGAGCATCGCGTAGGCCGCCTCGGGAATCATCGGCAGGTAGATCAAGACGCGATCGGATTTTTTAACGCCCAATGACAGCATTATCGAAGCCATTCGCTGCACTTCTCGATGCAGTTCGCTGAATGAATAAGTGCGTTCCTCGCCGGTCTCGGTGGAAACGAAGATCAGCGCCGCTTGGTCCGCCTGGGTCGCCAGGTGGCGATCGATGGCGTTGTGGCAGAGATTGGTCTGGCCATCGACGAACCACCGGGTGAACGGGGGTTTGCTGTAGTCCAGCACCTGGGTGAACGGTTTGTGCCAATCGATGAGCGCAGCTTGGTCGGTCCAGAACGAATCGCGCTCTTCGAGCGAACGCCGATGAAATGCCGTCAGATCCATGATCAGTCTTTCTCCGCTGTCGCGTCGCCCGGGACGCGCCTGATGCCCGGACGCAGGCGTCGAAGCCCCGACGGGTCGTCGAAATGTCCGGAAAATCTTACCCGGTGCTCTTACTGAACCCTGAAAGGGCCGTTTGCGAAGCGCCGCGAGCCGCTCGGAAATACCGTTCAGGCCGCTCAAAGCCGCCGTTCACGCGCCCGGAACGAGAAGCTGTCAAGAATTTTGACACATCGGGCGCTTTCCCCTAACCTCGCCGCCATGACCGGGCCCCCGACACGCGACTTTGTTCACGGCAGCTTCATGCTGTTTATGCTCACCGTCTGCCTGCTGCTCGCGCCCGTCTCCCGGGCAGCGGGCAATGACCAGGCGGCCGAATCGCACTCGGCCGCCGAACTGGTGCTGCGTGCTTTGTCCTTGTTGGGTGTGAACTACAAGTTCGGCGGCAATTCGCCCGACACCGGACTGGACTGCAGCGGCCTGGTCCGCCATGTGTTCCGCGAAGCAGTGGGCGTTGTGCTCCCCCGGCGCGCCGAAGAAATGAGCCATTCGGGCGAAAACATCAATACCGATCAACTGCGACCGGGCGACCTGGTTTTTTTCAACACCTTGCGCCGTACGTTTTCACATGTCGGCATCTACATCGGCAACGACCAGTTCGTCCACGCGCCCTCGAGGGGTGGCGGCGTACGCGTCGAACTGATGAGCAAGCAGTACTGGATCGAGCGTTTCAATGGCGCGCGCCGGCTGATCGCAGGCAGCCTGCGTGCAGATTCCGTCGGCGATATCGCGAGTGGTGCCATGCGTGCGCTGCCAGCAGGCGCAGCGGCCTTCGCGGTTGCGCAGACGGCCATGCCGAACCTGCCCTTGACAGGCGTAGCGCTGCATCGCGCCAACCCTGTCGATCTGCTGCAGATTCAGCCGCTGCCCCTGAACTGACGACGCAGCCGGGCCGCGCCGCACCCGGCTCCGCTCGCCAGCGTTCAGCCCGCCGGGCGCCACGACCTTAAACGAGATTGAAGCGCCGGCAGCGCGCTCTGCATCGCTTGTGCGCCCAACGCAATCGCGCCAACCCGATCTGAAAAATCTGCCGATCCGCGATCGCTTACGGCCGGCGTCAACGCGAAGTCAGCCTCGCGCAACTCCGGCGCGGCAAGGTGCTGCGACATGATTGCGAACGCCTGGAGCAGGACTCGGAGCAAGGAGTCGGTTTCCTGAAAGCGGGGTTTTGCCGAGATGTCGACAGCGATCACCAGATCGGCTCCCAATGCACGGGCGGCGCGCACTGGCATCGGGCTGACCAGCCCGCCATCGACATACTCGCGCTCACCAATGCGGACCGGCTCGAACACGCCCGGCACCGCGCTGGAAGCGCGCACCGCCAGTCCCGCGTCGCCACTGCGGGCAAGGCGCATCGAACCGTCGTATAGATCGGTCATGACCGCGGCGTATGGAATGGCGAATCGCTCGATGCTGCGGGCGCCGACCCATCGGTTGACCGCGTCTTGAAGCGCTCGGCCACGCAGCACGCCGCGCACCGACAGGCTCCAGTCGCCCAGCATCCCCTCTTCCAGAGAAAGCGCGGCCTCACGCAAGGCACGCGCGGTCATGCCGCTCGCGTACAAGGCGCCGACCACGCTGCCGGCGCTGGTGCCGACGATCAGATCCGGGCGAATGCCGACGCGTTCGAGAACCTCGATCACGCCGACATGGGCGAATCCGCGTGCAGCACCACCCCCCAATGCCAGGGCCAGGCGCGGCCGGCGAGGTGCAGGTGCTGGTACAGGGATCGACGCAGGTGCAGGCGCAGGCTGGACCGGTGTGCCCGGTGTGCCGGGGCGTGTCGGCGCGGCGCATCCGGTCGCCAGCACGGCCATTGCGGCCAGTTGCAGGTCGTGCAGAAATACGCGGCGTCGCGACGGGCGATTGAGAGACTTCATGGTCGGCCGCATTCTAAACATCTCGAGTCAGCATCTTCAATGCCTTTGCGAATGAGAACGACTCGTGTTTGCATTTGCAGAAAAATACTCCTAAACTAATTGCTCGAACAAGTGCTGCGGGCCATGCCCAAACGGCGCTTGCCGCACCATTGCATTTACTTCACTCATCCGCCATGAAACTAGCCGCTCTCGCAATTGCCCTCTTCGGAACCTGCCTGGCCGCCGTGCCAGGCCTTGCGCAGGCTCAGGAAAAAGTCCTGAACCTGTATTCGGCCCGACACTACCAGACCGACGAAGCGCTGTACGCCGACTTCACACGCCAATCCGGCATCAAGATCAATCGTATCGAGGCTGGCGACGAAGCCATTCTCGAGCGCCTGCGCAATGAGGGACGCAACAGCCCGGCCGACGTGATCCTGCTCGTCGATTCGGCACGACTCTGGAAGGCGCAGATCGAAGGACTGTTTCAGCCTCTGCGATCGCCTCTGCTGGAAGCCCGGATCCCGGCGCGTCTGCGCAGCAAGGACGACGGCAATGGCAGCGAGTGGTTCGCCTTTTCCACCCGTGCCCGGGTGATCCTGTACAACAAGGCGACGATCAAACCGGCGCAGGTCCGAAACTACGAAGATCTCGCCAATCCCGAACTCAAAGGGCAGGTCTGCACCCGTTCCGGAACCCACCCGTACATGCTGTCGCTGATCGGTGCGATGGCCGAACACCTGGGTGACGCCGGCGCTGAGAAGTGGGCCCGCGGCGTCGTCGCCAACTTCGCCCGCTCACCCCGCGGTGGCGATACCGACCAGATCAAGGCCGTCGCCAGCGGCGAATGCGGCGTCTCGTTGAGCAATACCTACTATCTGGCGCGCCTGATGCGTTCGGATAAGCCTGAAGACAGGGATGTCATCTCGAAAATCGGCATCATCATGCCGAACCAGGACAAGCACGGAACCCACATCAATGTCTCGGGGGGCGCCATTGCCCGCAATGCGCCGCATCGCGAGGCCGCGGTCAAGTTTCTGGAGTATCTGGCCAGTGACGGCGCCCAGCGCTACTTCGCCGACGGCAATAACGAATGGCCATCGGTGAGTGCGGTCATGATCCAAAATACCGCGTTGGAGAGTCTGGGCAAATTCAAGCAGGACGCGTTGCCGATCGGCCAGATCGGGCGCGCTCAAATCAACGCGGCTCGGATCATCGATCGCGCCGGCTGGCGTTGATGCAGCGAGCGCGGCGTCAGCGCGGCGTCAGCGCTGGGCGGCGATGATCTTCACTTCCACCAGGTATTCGGACTTGGCGAGTTTGGCCTCGACCGTTGCGCGGGGTGGCGTGTGTCCGTGGGTCACCCAGCGGTCCCATACCGCGTTCATGCCGGGAAAGTCGGCAATGGTCTTCAGAAAAATGGTGGCCTGCACAATGCAGGTCTTGTCGCTGCCGGCCTCGCCGAGCAGGCGGTCGATGGCGGCCAGAACCTGTTGGGTCTGGCCGCCGATATCGAGGCTGACGTCATCAGCAACCTGGCCGGCGAGGTAGACGACCCCATTGTGAATGGCTGCTTCCGACATGCGCGGACCGACATGCAAACGTTGAATCGACATCGATGCTCCCTGTGCCCAATGAATGATTGGCGGCTCAATCGGTGAGAAGGCTCTCGACCACCGCGATCTGGTCGTCAGCAATGAAAGTGGGCGCATGGCCAACCCCGGCAATGGTGGCCAGTCTTGCACGTGGTCCACGCTGAGTCATTGCCAGCGCCACCTCGGCCGAGAGGATATCGGACTGCCCGCCGCGAATCACTGCGGTGGGGCAGGCGATCGCGTCGTACATAGGCCATAGCGCGGGCCAAGCCTGCGTCATCGCCTGCTTGTAAGGCACAGCGATATCAGGATCGTAGTGGTAGGTCCAGCGGCCGTTACGCTGTATCAGGCTGTGCCGCGAGAGGTAGCGAAACTGCGCGTCACTGTGCGGACCAAATTCGGACATGTTTTCGCGCATCGCCCGTTCGCCCTCTTCGAATGAATCGAACTCGACTTGTGCGCCGACATAGCCCGCGATGCGGTTGCGACCGACCGGATCGATGACCGGCCCGATGTCGTTGAGGATGAGACGGTTGATCGGTGCGCCCGGCAGCGCGGCCAGCGCCATGCCGATCATGCCGCCCATCGAGGTGCCCAGCCAGGTGACGCTGTCGCGGCCGAGGCGGGCAATCAGGGAGACACAATCAGCGGCGTACTGCGGCACGGAGTAAAGATTGGGATCGGCGACAAAATCGGAGCTGCCACGCCCGATCATGTCGGGGCACACAACCCGCCAGCGATCGGCCAGGCGCTGCGCGAGAGGATCGAAGTCGCGGCCATTGCGCGACAGGCCGTGCACGCACAGCAGCACCGGGGCATCGGGCACTCCCAATAGCCCAGCCGATGCAGTCCACGCGGGCTGAGGCATTTAACATGCGACCACACGGGTTCGTCCACACAGCCTCCCTTGTACAATCGGTTCATCTTATCAGGGAGCTTCATCGTGAAAGGCAAGACAGCACTCGTCACAGGTTCGACCAGCGGCATCGGCCTGGGCATCGCAAATGCATTGGCGGCACGCGGCGCCAATATCGTGCTGAACGGCTTCGGCGATGCAGTCGAGATCGAGAAAATTCGTGCCAGACTGGCCACCGACCATCAGGTGAGCGTCACCTACGAAAACACCGATCTCTCACGGCCGAACGAGATAGAAGCGATGTTCGCCCGTCTGAACACCGCGGGCATCGCCGTCGACATTCTGGTCAACAATGCCGGCATCCAGCATGTGGCCCCGGTCGATCAGTTCCCTACTGACCGGTGGGATGCAGTCATAGCGCTGAATCTTTCGGCCGCGTTCCACGCCACCCGATGCGCGCTCCCGGGCATGAAACAACGCGGCTGGGGCCGCGTCGTCAACATCGCGTCGGCGCACGGCCTGGTCGCTTCGGCAGAAAAATCTGCCTATGTCGCAGCCAAGCACGGGCTCCTGGGTCTGACCAAGGTCGTGGCGCTAGAGACCGCACGCAGTTCGATCACCTGCAATGCAATCTGCCCTGGCTGGGTGCTCACTGCGCTGGTGCAAAAGCAGATCGACGCGCGCGCCCAGCAGGCCGGCATCACTGCTGAGGCAGCGAAAATTGCGCTGCTGTCTGAAAAACAACCTTCGCAGGAATTCGTGACGCCGGAGCAGCTCGGCGAACTCACTGCATTCCTGTGCTCCGAGGCCGCGGCGCAGGTGCGCGGCGCCGCTTACACCATGGACGGTGGCTGGACGGCGCAGTGACCGGCGAGGCGATGCGCAGGCGCCAGTAACGATCGGCGTCGAGCCGCTGGCGTTCGATGACCGGCGGCTGATCGGCCCGCAGGCGCAGCGTGATCGCACCGTCGTGATCGCTGCGCAAGATGCCGATACCAGCGCTCTGATAGCGCGCCAGCACGCGCGGGGCCGGGTGTTTGAATCGATTCAGGTAGCCGACCTGGAACACAGCCCAGGTGGGCGAGACCGCCTGCAAAAAGGCACTGCTCGATGAGGTGGCGCTGCCGTGATGCGGGGCCAGCAGCACATCGGCCCGCAACCGCATCGCGTCCTGGGCGATCAGCCGGCGCTCCTGGGCCAGCTCGATGTCGCCGGCCAGCAGCACGACACCCGCGGGCGAAACGATGCGCAAAACACAACTGCGTGAATTGCTGCTGGCACGCGGCTCGCTCGCCGCATCGCTGTCGGGGTGAAGCCATTCGAAGGCAATTGCACCCCATTGCCATTTTTCCCCACGACGGCAGGCGTGGTGGCGCGGCGCAGCACGCACCACCGGGTGATCGGGCGGCAGCGAGGAGGCCAGCCAATCGATCGGCACCTGCCGCATCAATGACAGCGCGCCACCGGAATGATCGGTGTCGCGATGCGACACCACGAGCGCCTGCAGGCGGTCGATACCCCTGGCACGCAGATAGGGCCCGAGGATGCGGGCGCCGGCATCGTTGTCAGTGCCGTACGAGGGTCCGGTGTCGTAGAGCAGACGGCCATTGGCGGTTTCGACCAGCACCGCCATACCCTGCCCGACATCGAGCGCGGTCAGCCAGAGCTCGCCCGGCGCTGGCGCGGCGGCTGGCCTGAGCAGCAGCGGCAGCAGCCCCGCCGCGGCCCATCCTCGGGAGGGCCAGGGCCACGGCGCAAGCAGGACCAGACAGGCCAGCACCGCGAGCAGCGTTGCCGGCACGCTTGGCGCGGGCAGACCGAGCGCGGCCCAGGAAACACTGTCGCAATGACCCAGCGCAACCAGCAGCCAGTCTGTGAGCCATGCGCCGAACTGCAGGAGCCAAGGGCCTGCGGGCAGCGGCAGCAGGGACAGCACGCCTCCGGTCAGGGCAAGTGGTGTGATCAGACCGGAAACCAGCGGTATGGCGATCGCGTTTGCCAGCGGCCCGATCAGCGAAACCGACGAAAAGAACAGCGCCCCCAGGGGCAGCATGATGATCGTGGCCGCCCATTGGGTGTGCGCGGCCAGGCCGAGATGGCGGGCGATCCGGTTCGGCCAGGGCGTACGCACTTCGAGCGCCGGCGTGGTGGCTGGCGCAGGTACCGCCGGCGGCGCCTGCTGAGTGCGCCGCGTGCCCGCAGGCACGATGAACGCAAATTCAGGCGGGCTTGCTGGCAGGGGCCGGCCTCGCGGACTGACGCGCGAGCCGTGCCAGACAATTGCCGCCACTGCCACGAACGACAACCAGAAGCCCGCTGCCATCGGCGCCCAGGGGTCGAACACACAGACCACCGCCGCGGCCGTGCACAAAACGTCGCGGGTGTCGCGCGCACGCCCCGAGACGAGCGCCAGCCCCGCTGCGGCGAGCATCCAGCAGGTACGCTGGGCCGGCAGGCCCCAGCCGGCCAGCGCCGAATAGGCAAAGGCCGCCAACACTGCGGCCAACCACCCCGCTCTCGGGGTGGCGACCCATGCTGCGAGCGGGCGCCAGCGCCAGCCACCCGCGCCGCCCCGCCCGGTGGCAGGCCAGCGCAAACCACGCCAGCCGTCTTGCGGCCAGGGCAGCACGATGTGCGAGCGCCAGATTCGCCGCACCAACAACGCCGCCAATCCGGCGAGCATTGTGATATGAAGGCCGGAAATGCTCATGAGATGGCCGATGCCGGTGCGATTGAAGAGTTCCCAGTAGCGCCCGGGAATGGCCGATTGATCACCGACCACCAGAGCGATCAGGACACCGCGCACCACCGCAGAGTGCCTTGGCAGGGCATCGATGATGGCGTCGCGCAGGTGTGTTCGAGTGCGTTCGATCACACTGTGCAGACGACCATCGAAGGCGTCGAGGCGCTCGGGCGCCAGAACCACCCGCGCGCCGAGCCGCACTGTCCCGATTGCGGCAATGCCGTCCTCCAGCGAACGCAGCTCAGCATCAAACAGAGCGGGATTTTGCGGCGCGAAAGCGCGCTTGAGACGAACGGTCAAGCGCCAGCGCTCGCCCGCTTGAAACGGCGGCCGGGCCGGCAGCACACCCGAGGCGCGGACGTCTGGATGCGGCCAGTTCAGACGAATGGCAACTGCACCTGGACAGCCTGCCGGCGGCGCCTGGCAGCTTTCGATCAGCAGGCGCGTGCGCCAGCCGAACTGCGAAGGCAGCGGCATTTCATCGATGACGCCGATCACCACCAGGTCGATGCCTTCGAGATCTGGTGCTAATCGCTCGGCGAGGGCGCTTTGCGCGCGGTTCACGGCATGGCCGCCCGCCAGCAAGACGATTGCGCACAGGAGCAGAACCCCGCGCAGGGTACGCGGTGCGAGCCGGCGGCACAGATGCAGACTCAGCTTCGTGGACGCACGCCAGCGGGCGTAGCGCCACACCACGGCACCGCGCAGCAGCCAGAGCAGCAAGCCCGCGCCCATGCCGGCGATGCCAAATGCTGCTGGCGGCAGGGACGCCAGTTGCTGGAC
>JAYVOV010000150.1:0-8522 GCA_043757735.1 Burkholderiaceae bacterium | reverse complement strand
ACCCTCGTCTGTTTCCCGCTTCCCGCCGCTGCCATGTCCGCCACTCTCCCAACACCCGCCGATCCCTACGACGTGCTCGGGGTGGCCAGCAGTGCGAGCCTTGCCGATATCCGGCTCGTGTTCCGCCGCAAGGCGTCGCAGTACCATCCCGACCGAAACACAGCGCCAGACGCCGCGGAGCGTTTTCGGGAGGTACAGGCCGCCTACGAACTCCTGACCGACGAAAATCGTCGCCTCGCTCACGATCAGATGCGCCAGAAGCGCCTGCTCGACGACCCCACGGCCACCGCACGCGCGATGTTCGACACCTACCTGGCCAAATTCGAATGAGACTGTCCCGATATTTTCTTGAACTGAGCAGCGAATACGAAGCCGAACTCGACGATCTGCGCACTGACTCCGAGGGCAAACGAGTGCTCGATGCGCGGCTCAAGGAAAAAGGGCGCAACCTCGCCGCGCTCCTGCCGATGCTGATCGAGGCGCCGCTGATGCTGGTGCCTGCGTTTCATCGTGCGTTTGGCTTCGAGCGCAACCCCGGGCTCCAGCTGACCGCACTGCTCAAGAGCGAGCCCGGTGACTTCCCGTCGTGGGGTGCACTGTCGAGCGAACTCGACGTGGCCGGCTGGGCGCAGCCGCTGATCGACCTGATGCTCGCCGAGGACGGCGGGGAAGACTTCCTCGGCACCGCTGTCGGGCTGGAGTTTGCGCTGTCGCTGTCCGACGCCGGGGCTGAGGGCTCGGACGACAGCTCTCACGATGGCGAGCGCGACGGCGACGGCGACGCTGACCCGGACACAGATTCCGATCTCGAGACCGACGAAAACGGCGATCGGATCGACAGCGGCGAGGACTTTCTGGAACAGCAAGGCTTCGACAGGAGGACACCGCAGTGACCCACCCCATCGTCACGACCGTCTCGGGCATGGTCTACGAAGGCGACATCGAGAGCGCCGAGCGCGCGCTCGTGCGGATCGCCGACCAGGAAGGTGATCGCGCACTCGCACAGATCATCGAAGAAATGCCGCCGCGCGATCTGGTGGCCATTCTGCGCGAGCACGACGCCTCCCACATGTCGATCGTGGGCGAACTGATCTCGCCCGAGCAGTTCGCCGCCGCAGTTGCGCTCGAGCGCGACTACAACGATCGCGACCACGACCGGCTGCACGGCATGATCAATGCGGTCGTCTTCGCCGACGAAGACCGTTGCGACGACTACCTGGTCGCGCTGGGTGCGTCCGAGGCCGGCTTGAACGTACTGTGCGACTACTTTTCCTATCGCCACGAAGAGGTCGAGAGTTTTTTTCGCCACGGCAATTTTTTCTCGCACGAGGGCGACGAGACCGACAGCATCCCCAGATCGAATGTCGACCTGCAGATGGGCGATCTCGACGATGACTCGCGTGGCGATGTCGTGCCCTTGCGTTCGATTCAGGACCGCGACTGGCGCGAGCTCGCGTGGCGGCTGCGCTGCGAGCACTACGAAGTCTTTCGCGACATGATGGAGATGCTGCGCGCGCGCCACCATCGCGTGGCTGCGCCGCCCATTCATACGCGTGCTCAGCCTGCGGCATTGGCGCCAGGCGAAGAGGACGACGTGCTGTGACCGCGGTCGCGCGCCATGATGCGCGCTCCCTGTTCGAGCGCGCCTGGTCGCGCGCAATGCGTGATGGTTCACTTGGCCCCCAGCGGCGCGACGCATTGCTCGCCGAGGGGGTGCGTGCAATGCGACGGCTCGCTGGCGTGCTCGGCTCCGAGCATCTGCGCGAAGACCTGCAGCGCGCCATGCGCAGCATGCTCGGATTGGTGAACCTGCACCTCGAGAAGGTCAGCCGCGGCGACGTCGACGCCGCCGCGCGTTCGATCGTCGAGCATGGTCTGCTGTTCCATACCAAGGGCGCCTCGCAGGCGATCAAACGCGTGATCGTGATCGAGATGGGCGAAGAGTTCGAATCGCTGGACGATGAAACGTGCCGCAGTATCGAAGAGCAGGTTGTCACCGACTGGGCCTTCATGCCGTTCGCCGAGTTCGCTGGCCGCGAGAATGGCGCCGACGAGCGGATGCGCCGGCGCGGTGCGGCGCTCGCGCTGAGCTCGATGCTGGCGGGCCAGCCGCCCGAGCCGTACTACGAGCCCGAGCAGGTGATCCTGACTGCGCTGCTGGTGCTCGCCTGCTCGACCAAACGCGCGTGGCCTGCGGATCTGAAGTCGTTCGAGCGGCTGCTCGCTGCGGCGCGCAAGACGCCAGCAAAGCTCGATACGCTGCCCGAGGGCGTGCCGCCGGCGTACCGGCCGATCGTGGAGCGCGTGTGGCGTGAACACGCTGCGAAGCTGGTCGCGCTCATCACCGACCCAGGCAAGCCGATCCACCAGCTGGTCGCGGGCAATCCGCTCGCCAATCCGCTCCTCGACCTGCTGGTCTTGCCCGATACCGCGATCGATCTGGTCGAAGCGGCCGAGGAGCAAACCACTTCGCACTGGCAGGCGCTGACTGGCGGCAAGACCGACGAGGCCAACCTGCTGCTGGTGATGCTGCGCGGCGTGCTCGCCCTCAAGCTCACTGCGCCGCTCGGCGCGAAGGCAGCCGAGACCCTGGTGCGGATGACCTGCGCCGAGCGTCCCGATGAGCGCCTGCTGCGTGCCTGGCTCGATGAGCACGCGCCGCACCCGTACCAGGACGGGCTGGCCAGGCTCTGGGATGACTTCTGGACCGAGCGCGTAGAGACGCTGGATCAGGCCACGAGCGTCGAAGCATGCCGCGTGTTCGCAGCCGAGTGGCTGCCGGTGCGGGCGGCAAAGGGAAAATAGCGGCAGCGAACGAGTTGCCGGCCATGCGGCGCTCAACGGGAAAGCAGTTCCACATAGGCCTGATAGCTGTAGCTGCGGTTTTTCTTCTGACCAGTGAGCTCGCTGACGATGCCCAGATCCTCGAGCACCTTCACTGCGGCCGTGGCTGTGGGGCAACTGGTCGTCAACTTCTGGCGTACCTGCTGGGTGGTGAAACGCTGCATCAGCGGCAGCCGCTCGGGTGGCGCTGGCACGAACACCGCATTGCCTGGCCGCGTGCCACCGATCCAGTTCTGCGAGCTGGGCAATTCGCCAGGCTGTTTGCTGACGCCTCGCGCCCCGTCCATCAGCAGACAGTGGGCATCGCGCAGCAGACGCACGCTGATCGGCAGGCCTGCCGATCAGCGCAGGCGGTCGCGCACCAGCCGAAAGGCGCGCAGGTAGTCAACCCCGGGAAACTACGCAATTTTTGCAAGTCGAAGTTCAAATCGGCACCAAACAAAAACAGTCTGTAACCCGCGCCAATGCTGGATTTCTAGCTCAGCGTGAACTATTTAACCGGACAGTAGTGGGCAACCATATTGAAGCATTCTTTAATTTATAGAAGCATCGCACCGGCCATTTGAGCTTGCCGCTTTTCGGCCGGGTCGCGCCATCGCCCGCTTCATGCCGACAACGCAGTGATTCGCGCTTCAGTCGTCACCTTGCCATTTGCGACCAGGCAGATCGCCTTCCACTGGCCGTCCTGCTCGTCGGCCATCACGGTCACGGTGTCGTCCCAGAACACTGGTCGGCGAAAGAAGATCTCCATGCCCAGCGTGTGCGGCGCGAAGTGGCGCCAGATCTCTGCGCTCAGAAAGCGCACGCACTGGCCACCGCCGACAATGGGCGCGCGATAGCCTTTGCGCCGGGCCACCTCGGGATCGAAGTGAATCGGGTTCTCCGGCCCGGTGTACGCCGTCACGCCTTCGGGTGTGAGGGTGGCCGTGCCGAGCGCGATCAGGCGAGTCAAGTCTGCGATCACCGGCGCGGGCTTGTCGCCGGTGCCGCTCGCACTGGCCATGGCGCCGCCGGGGCGCAGCGACAGCCGGCCCGTCGTCAGTGCACGCTGGCCATCCGCGCCGCAGAACCAAGTTTCGCTCGTCACCACCCGGCCACGCGGCACTTCCTGCACCGCCAGGATCTGCCCGCGCACGGTGAGCGGCTCGCCCAGCATCAGCGGGCGATGCTGAACCAGGCGCTGCGCCAGATTGACCGTGCCGTTGGCGTGCACCCGATTGCGCACGCCCTCCTGGATTGCCAGCGTGATGAACGCCGCCGGGTCGATGTTCGCGCCGAACACGGCGGGATCGATGCCGCACAGGCGCAGCAGGTGCTGCTGGTCCTGCGCCTGCACGGTCATGATCCGGTCCTGGTAGGTCAGGCCCTTACAGGGCTCGATCCAATCCATAGCGGCGGCTTGATTCACGTCAGGGCCTCCTCAACGGCCAGCGCCGGCAGAGCAGCGTTGCGTCGCGCTTGAATCGAAACGCGTCGCAAGTCTGCTTACTCGAAGCCGATGTAATGGGCGACATTCGCCAGGGGCTCGCGCTCGCTCACCAGCGTGTTCTCGATTGCATCGGGATTGGCGAAGCCCAGGGACAGTCCCGAGACCAGGCACTGATCGGCCGGAATGCCCAGGTGCTTGAACACCGGATTCTGATAGGGGATCCACGCCGCCTGCGGGCAGGTGTCGAGGCCGAACCCCTTGGCCGCCAGCATGATCGTCTGCAGGTACATGCCGGCGTCGGCCCAGCTGCCCCGCCCCAGGTAGGTATCGGTCGTCACGAAGATGCCGACCGGTGCATCGAAGAACAGGAAATTGCGCGCGCTCTGGCGGGCGCTACCTTCGCGATCGCCCTTGGGCACGCCGACCAGGCTGTACAAAGACCAGCCCACACCGCGACGCCGATCGCGGTGCACGTCTTTCCAGTTGGGCGGGTAGTAGTCGTAGTCTTCGTACTTCTCGCCGCCGCCGCTGCGCACCAGCGCCAGCACGTCGTCGGTGATCGCCTGCCTGACGGCGCCGGTGCAGACGTAGACATGCCAGGGCTGAGTGTTGGTACCGCTGGGCGAACGCTGCGCGATCTGCAAGATCTGATCGATCGTTTCTTTGGGAACCGGGTCCGGTTTGAAGGCGCGGATCGACCGGCGGTTTTGAATGGCATCGAGGACGTTCATGGCTGCTCTCACAAGGGTGCGATGGCTCTGGTGCCCGCGATGCGGCAGAGCGAACCAGCGATGAATTCACGAACACCGACACCGAGCAACCTGGCACCGAAAAAGTATAGCCGACGACGTTCAATCCGCCGCGGCCCATATTCCACGAAAGCCAGGGGTAACCTCGCCAGGGTTGGTCTCCTTATGGTCTCATTGGCGCCGTTCATCGTCAGATCGGATGAACCTTGCTATCTCGGAGGACACTCTATGCAAACATTACCCAAACGCTTCCTGACCAGTCTCGGGCTGTTGGTATTGCTCGCGAGCGCGATGCCATTTGCGCTCGCCCAGGACTATCCCAGCCGCCCGATCACTTGGGTGGTCGGGTTTTCGCCCGGCGGCATCAGCGACCAGGGCACACGCTTCATTTCCAAGGTGTTTGCCGAGAAGCTCGGCCAGCAGATTGTTGTGGACAACAAGCCGGGCGCCGGCGGCCTGATCGCAGCCGAGCACGTCGCCAAGGCCAACCCCGACGGCTATACGATTCTCTACGGCTCCAGCGGTCCCCTGGGCAGCTTCAAGTCGCTCTACAAGAAACTGCCCTTTGATCCGGTCAATGGATTCACCTTCATCCACGCCTTCGGGTCATCGCCGCTCATTCTGACGGTGCCGGCGAGTTCGCCGTTCAAGACGATCAAAGACCTGGTGGAATACGGCAAGGCCAACCCGGGCAAGTTGAACTTTGGATCGGTCGGATCCGGCAGCGCCTCGCATCTGGTGGCAGAACTGCTCGCGGCCAATGCGGGCATCAAGATGACGCATGTGCCTTACAAGGGCTCGGCGCAGGCGATGATCGACCTCATCGCGGGCCGGCTCGATCTGGTCTTCGACTACTCGATTGTCGTCAAGCCGCAGATCGACGCCAACAAATTACGCCCGCTGGGCTCCACCGGCTCGGTGCGCCTGACCAGCCATCCCGACGTGCTGACCTTCGCCGAACTCGGCTACCCCGGCGTGCAGCTCACCGCCTGGGCCACGATCGTCGGGCCCCCCGGCATGGCCCAGCCAGTGGTCGACAAAATGGCCAAGGCCTTCAATGAGGCACTGAAGGACCCGGCCGTCATCAAGTACCACGACGATCAGGGCGTCACGCTGATGCCCGATTTGTCGGGCGCCAAGCTGCGCGAGTTCATCATCAGGGAACAGGCGAAATTCAAAGATCTGGTGGAGCGCTCAGGGGCGACCCTGCAATAAGACCGCGCGGCGGCGCATCAAAGAACCCAACCCAAGGAGACAGACATGGCAGAAGATACCTTCCCCGTCGAGGCCGGACACATCCTGATGTTCGCGCGTGCCGTCGGCGACCACAACCCGATCTACGCTGACCCGGCGCATGCCGCAACCACCGAGGTCGGACATGTGATTGCGCCGCCAACCTTTGTCCAGGCCAGTGCGCAGTTCAATCCCGACTATCACCTTCGCATCAAGCCGGGCCAGGACTGGTTTGGCTCGGGCAAGCGGCCCACCGGTCTGCCTGAAGGCACCAAGCCCGCTTCCAGCGGCGGCCTGCATGCCGAGCAGCACTACGAATACCACCGTCATCCCAGTGCGGGCGATGTTCTCAGCGTGACCCGCAAACCCGGCAAGACCTGGGAGCGCGACAGCCCGCGCGCGGGCAAGCTGAGTTTTACCGAAACCATCACCGAGTATCGCGACCAGAACGGCGCACTCGTGGTGACAGCCCGCAGCGTCGGTGTGCGCACCGAGCGCCCGGTCGAACAGAAGTAAGGAGCGGATCTCATGGCACTGAAAGCATCGCAACTCAAGGCAGGCGATCTGCACACCGAACGTCTGGTCGAAGACCTCAAGCGCACGCAGCTCGTGATGTACGCGGGCGCCAGCGGCGACTACAACCCATTGCACTCCGACGAGGTCTACACCCGCGAGGTGGGCGGCTACCCCACCGTGTTCGCGCACGGCATGCTGACCATGGGCATGACCGGCCGCATGCTGACCAACTATGTGGGTGATGGACGCCTGACCAGATACGGAGTGCGCTTCACCAATCAGGTGTGGCCGGGCGACACGCTGGACGCCACCGCGACAGTGGAAGCGGTTCGTCAGGAGGGTGCGCAGCATTTTGTCGATCTGAGTGTTTCCACCCGCAACCAGAATGGCGTGGAAGTAATCAAAGGCAACGCGACGGCGCGGGTCGACGGGTAGCGTTTTCGGCGCGGGCGACAGGGTCCTTGCACCATCGGCGGCGCGCCGTTCAAGCGATCAGGCACACTGCCATCTCCGACCTACTCTTGGGAAGAGTCGATGCTGCACAGCCTGACCTGCCGCGGCGGCATGGTGTCCGCCCCCCATCATCTCGCTGCTCAGGCCGGCACGGCGGTGTTGCGCGAAGGCGGCAACGCGGTCGAAGCGATGGTGGCCGCCGCAGCCGCGATCGCGGTGGTCTACCCGCACATGAACAGCATCGGCGGTGACGGCTTCTGGCTGATCGCCGAACCCGGACGCGAGCCAGTTGCGGTGCGCGCCTGCGGCGCTGCCGCGGGCCTGGCGACGCCTCGGTTCTATTCGGAGCATGGCGATACCGCGATCCCGACCCGCGGCCCACGCGCGGCACTCACCGTGGCTGGGGCGATCGGCGGCTGGGAACAGGCGCTGGCAGTGGCGCGTGCCTGGGGCCCGGCACTGCCGCTCACCCGCCTGCTCGAAGAAGCGATCCACCACGGGCGCCAGGGTGTGCCGGTCACCCGATCGCAGGTCGCGCTCACCGCGAGCAAGTGGGCCGAAACCAGGGACGTCGCCGGCTTTGCAGAAACCTTCGCGCCGCGGGGCCTGCCCGCGCTGCATGACGTGATCGCGCAACCTCGGCTCGCCGATACACTTTCGTGGCTGGCCGGCGCGGGCCTGGACGATTTCTATCGCGGCGATCTGGCGCGGACCATGGCCGCCGAACTCGAAGCGGTCGGCAGCCCCCTGCGGCTGGCCGACCTGCAGGCCTATCGGGCGCAGAGGGTCGCGCCGCTGGCAGTGACGTTGTCGGTCGGTCGCGTCTACAACCACCCCCCGCCTACGCAGGGGGTTGCCTCGCTCGCGATTCTAGGTGTGTTCGATCGGCTCGGGGTGGCACAGGCCGAAGGCTTCGCGCACCTGCACGGACTCGTCGAATCGACCAAGCGAGCATTCCTCTGGCGCAATACGCATGTTGGCGATCCTCTGGCGATGGTGGCGCGCGGCAGCGATCCGCAGGCTTTCCTGGCGGCAGACTCGCTGGCCGCGCAGGCCGGCAGGATCGATTCCCGGCGCGCGGCCCCCTGGCCGCAGACCGGGCTGCCCGGCGACACCATCTGGATGGGCGCCGCCGATGGACAAGGGCGCTGCGTCAGCTACATCCAGAGCATCTACTGGGAGTTCGGCAGCGCCATCGTGCTGCCCGGATCGGGTGTGAACTGGCAGAACCGCGGCTCGAGCTTCAGCCTCGCGCCCGGCCCGAATGAGCTGGCACCAGGACGCCTGCCTTTCCACAC
>JAYVOV010000149.1:0-8538 GCA_043757735.1 Burkholderiaceae bacterium | reverse complement strand
CGGCGAAGCGCAGCTCGCCGTAGGGATCGTCTTCGATCACAAACACGCGGTTTGCAACCGCCCAGCGCAGCAGTTCGAGACGGCGCTCGCGCGACATCGTCACGCCACCCGGGTTGGCGAAGTTGGTCACCGTGTAGATGAGCTTGGCACGATCGAGCAGCGGGCCGCACGGCAGGGGCAGGCGCATGCCCTGCTCGTCGATTGGAACACCCAGCACGTCGGCATCGACCAGCGAAAACACCTGCAGAGCCGCCAGGTAGCTGGGCCGCTCCATCACGACCACATCGCCAGGTTCGACGAACGCGCGCGCCAGCAGGTCGATTGCCTGCTGCGAGCCGGTGGTGATCAGGGGTTCGGACGGCATGTCGAGAATGCCGCGCCCGCGCAGCAGCGCGACTACTGCCGCCTGCAGACGCGGCTGCCCCGCAGTGAGTCCGTATTGCAGTGCTTCGGCTGGCGCGTTTTCCAGCAGATCTGCGGCCAGGTCGCGAAACGCGGGCGCGTCGAACAGCTCGGCGGCCGGCAGACCACCGGCCAGTGAAATCATGCCCGGGCGATGGGCATCGGCCAGCAGATCCCGGACAGCGGAGCTGCGCAGAGGATGACGGCGACGCGCCAGACGGTCGGCAGGATTCATCTCGGACCTCACCTTGCTGAAGGGAAAAAACACAGGGTCTCGCGGCCGCGCAGCGGCGCACAGGTACACCGGGGGGCCCGATCAACGACCCGTACCGCCGGCGCAACCATGACAGTCCGGCAGGATCAAGGACGGTGCCTGATCAGCAATGATTCTCAGCCGGCTGACGCGCTCAGCCCGTGACCGTCTGCCCTGCCACACTTCATGGCCATTCCCTGATTGGCACAGGGCGTTCATCGGCCTGCGCAGTGCCCTCTTCGGCCTGGAAAATCTTCTCCAGGCGGCGAAATGTCTGCTTCAGGTCGTCTTCGTTTCGGATCGGCTTAATAGCCATTCACGCTCGCCACGTCGATTCGGTTGTACTGCTCATGCGTTCCGACGACTTTACCCACACGATACCCGCCTGGTACTGCACTTCGACCACGAGCCGGTACTTGTTGCCGCCCACCGCCCGCCGCCCGCCGCCTGCCGCTGAGAAACGACCATGATGTCTGGAAGGCTGTTGGCGCTGAATCCTAGCCGGGCGCCCGCCAGGTCGCGACCACAATGGCCAGGCCGCCGGCCAGGATCAGCACCTCCATGTAGAGCGTGTGCAGCCGTGCATGCATGCGGCGAACCAGCCATGACGCCAGCGCGCTGCCCGGCAGGGTTGCCAGGCCGATCGCCACGCCGATGAACACGGTCGAGGGGTCGAGCAGCGAGTACCGTCCGAACAAGGCTGCCCGTGCCACATCCACCAGGATCGAAACGAATGCGTCGGTGGCCAGCACCGCGGTGCCGGCAAGCCCGCCGCCCAGCAAGAGCGAGACCAGAATCACGCCCATGCCGGAGGCCATGCCATTGGCCAGGCCGAAGACCGCACCACCCGCCAGCATGCCAGTGGGGCCGATCGCCCACTGGCGACGCTTGAGCCAGCGGCGCATGGGCACGCTCAAGATCACCAGCGAACCCATCACCAGCCCGAGCGGGCGCGCATCGAGCCGCGAATAGAGCCACGTGCCCAGAATCAGCAGGGGCAGCGCACCAGCCAGCACCCGTGCCGCGACCCGCCAGTCGATGTCGGCGCGGTAGAACCAGAAGCGCCCGGAATTGATGATGATCCCGGCCAGGGCCAGCGTGGGCACCGTCGCCTTCACGCCCAGGATGGGGACCAGCACCGCAGTCAGGATCACGCCGGTACCGAACCCGCCGATGCCGCCGACCACCGCACCCGCGAACGATGCCAGGAGAACGATCAGCCACTGCGAAAAATCGAAACTCAAAAGCGTGAACCCGGCTGCTGCAAAAAGGCAATTTCTTCGGCACTGGAGGCCCGCCCGAGAATCTCGTTGCGATGCGGAAAGCGCCCGAACCGAACGATGACCTCGCGGTGGCGCACCGCGTAGTCGTAGGCACTGGCAGTCAGCGGATCTTCACGCAGCAGCCCGAACAGACGCAGGGACTCGTTCTGATCGGCCAATGCTTCGGAGTGTTCGAAAGGCAGATAGCAGAACCAGCGCTGCAGCACCGGCAAACCCAGATGCCAGCCATTGGCGACCAATGCACGGGCGCCTGCCAGAGCAAGGGGATCGCCGGCGAAAGCCCGCGGCGTGTCGCGGTGAACATTGCGGGTGAACTGATCGAGCACGAGGATGCGCGCCAGACTGCCCGCAGACAATGCCGCCCAGTTGTCGAGTTCGCCCGCGAGGGCAGATTCGATCAACGGGCCAAACCGCGTGCGGATCAGTGCGTCGAAGGCGTCATCTTTGCGAAACCATTCGGCGCGCGCCGCGGGTGCTCCGGGCGGCGGCCCGAACCAGAACTCGAGCACGTCGGCAGGCTGCAGCACGCTCGCCTGCGACGGCTGATCGCGGCCGGAATCATGCCCAGGCCGGTCAGCAGAGGGCGCGGTCATCGGGCGGCCGCCGTCGGCGGCTCGCCGAACAAACGGTGTTCCAGTTCGCGCTGATCGATCGGCAGGCTGGTCAACACCTCGCGCGGCAGCAGCGCCAGCGTGAGCAGCAGCCGTTCGAACTCCGGCGCGAAACCGTCAATGATCTTCTCCGGATCCGGGCAGAGTCTGCTGTCGGTCATCACACCGAACTGGACACCGCCACGATACGACAGGATCGACACACCCAAGCCGATGTCGCTGGACTGTGGCACCCAGACCAGCACCCGTTCGACCACGTTGCCGGCGATCCGGATCGGCTCGGCAGGTCCGGGCACGTTCGTCATGACCGCGGTCGATTTGTGCGCCAGATAGTCGAGAATGCCGCTTTGCAGGAAGCGCGGAACCTGGCCCAGGACACTGAGCAGCGCGTAGGCCAGAGGCGCCTGATGCCCGCCCTTGAGTTCATCCATACGGCGGCGCACGTCGTAGAGCCGCTCCAACGGATTGGCAATGCCCACCGGCAGCACCAGGGGCACCAGGCCGAATTGGTTGCCCAGGCGCGGCGCTTCGTTGGCCGGGCGCAGGTTCACCGGCACCATCGCCCTGATCTCCATGCCTGCGGTCTTGTCGCCCTTGCCCTCGAGATACCGGCGCAATGCACCAGCCACGCAGGACAGCAGCACGTCGTTGACCGAGACGCCCAGCGCACGGCAGACCGTCTTGACCTCTTCGAGCGGCAAGGGATCGTTCCAGGCCACTCTCTTGTGACGCCCCGGCTTGCCCTTGAGGCGGGTGCGCGAGTCTTCAGACATCAGCGCTATGGCCAGGGCGTCCCGAGCCACCCGCCCGCCGACCGTCAGCAGCCCGCCGAGATTGGCCTCCTGGCCCGCAGCGCTCAGGGCGCGCAGCACACTGCCACGCGCTTGTTCGGCCGAGCGCATTGCCGTGCGGATTATCGGCTCGATCATCGCCATCAAGGTATGGGCCAGGTCTTCGTGGCCGGATTCCTGCGCCGCAGCCGGGCGCCGCCTGCGCCGCGGCGCGACCGCCTCGCCCTCGTCGCTCATCGACAGCATGACCTTCACCAGCGCAATGCCGTCGGCGATGCAGTGATGGATGCGGGTCACCAGCGCACTGGCCCCGCGGTAATCTTCGATCAGATGGAACTGCCAGAGCGGACGGTTCGAGGCCAGCGGCTCTGAAGCCAGCCGGCCAGCGAGGGCCTGCAATTCGTGCTCGCTGCCGGGGTCGGTCAGGGTCTCGCGCACCAGGTGATTGCCGAGATCGAAGCTCTCGTCATCGACCCACCAGGCCCCGGTGGGATCGGTGTGAACGAACTGCCTGAAGCGATCGAACACCAGCAGCCGCTCACGCAGGCGAGCTTCGAGGTTTTCGCGGCGCAACGGACCCTCGAACACCCAGACGCCAACGATCATCATCAGATTGGACGGCGAGTCCATGCGCAGCCACGCCGTGTCCACGCCCGACATCCGTTCCCGAGTCATCCGCAGCCCCTCCTTGCGAGGCCTCGCCGAACCACTCGCCGGCGGGTTCGCCCCGATCCCTATAATAGCCAGGCTTGCCAACTCCGAGGAGAATCAGGATGTCCGAACTCGCCAAACGCTTCGAGCAGGCGGTCGCTGAATCGAAGAACCTGCCCGAGCGCCCCGACAACATGACGCTGCTCAAGCTCTACGCGCTCTACAAACAAGGCAGCGCCGGCGACGCCGAAGGCAAGCGGCCTGGTTTCACCGACATGGTCGGACGGGCCAAGTTCGACGCCTGGGCAGCGCTCACAGGCACCGGCGCAGAAGACGCGATGCAGCAGTACGTTGACCTGATCGAAGATCTGAAAGGCTGACTGCCCCGCTGGCGCAACACCACGGCCGGCGCTGCGCCCGCTCAGACGAAATAGCGGTCGAAGTTGTCGTTGATGTGCTCTTCTATTTTCGACTTGAATGCCGACAGCAGCAGCCCCAGCTTGGCATCCACATGCACCGCATCCTTGGACACGGTCAGCGCGCCATTGACCCCGCTGCGATGGAACTTGAGTACATCGCCCTCCCATTCGCTGGTCATTCCGTACGCTGAAGAGAGATCGTTCGCGACTTTCTGCGCCGCGACCCTGGCTTTCTTGATGCCCAGCCGGTGTTTGCGACTGATCTTGATGTCCGACAAAACGCCTCCCGTTTGAAGTTTCCGCTCAATCACGCGGGCGTCACAGGCACCCGTCGCGGCACGAATTATAGAAGCCCGTCGGCGCAGTGTCAGGCGTGGATCTCGAACACCTGCCGCAGATACTGTAGGTAGGCTTCGTCATCGCACATGTTCTTGGAAGGCGTGTCTGAGAGCTTGGCCACCGGCTGCCCGTTGCAGCGGACCATCTTGATCACGATCTGCAGCGGCACATACCCGAGATCGTTGGTGAGATTGGTGCCCACCCCGAACGCCACACGGGTGCGCTCGTAGAATCGCCGATACAGCCGGATCGCCAGCGGGAACGTCAACGCATCTGAAAAAATAAGGGTCTTGGTGCGCGGGTCGACCCGGTTGTTGTCGTAGTGCGCGATCAGTCGCTCGCCCCACTCGAAAGGATCGCCGGAATCATGGCGGGCGCCATCGAAGAGCTTGCAGAAATACAGATCGAAGTCGCGCAGGAAGGCGCTCATTCCGTAAACGTCAGACAAGGCGATGCCGAGGTCGCCTCGATACTCGCGCGCCCAGGTCTCGAAGGCGAAGGTCTGAGAATCACGCAGGCGCGGCCCCAGGCCCTGACAGGCCTGCAGGTATTCATGGGCCATCGTGCCCAGCGGGGTCATTGCGTACTTCATTGCGAAATACACGTTCGAGGTGCCAGCCAGGTGCGGCCCCAGCTTGTTCTTGCACTCGAGCAGGACCTCTTCATGCCACAGCCGCGAGAAGCGCCTGCGCGTGCCGTAGTCGGCGATCTTCATTTCGCCGAGATCGTTCTCGCCCACCACCTGACCGATCTTTTCATCGAGCCGCAGACGGCCCTGCGCGTAGTCCGGCAGCTTCACTGTATTGCGGAAGTAGATCTCGTTGACGATCGACAGCACCGGGATCTCGAATAAAATAGTGTGCAGCCAGGGCCCGCGCACCGTGATCTCGATCTCGCCATTGCGCTTGGGCGAGGGCAGCACCGAGACGTACTTCTCGTTCATCTGGAACAGGCCCAGAAAGTCGACGAAATCGCTCTTGATGAACCGCATGCTGCGCAGGTAATCGAGTTCGCGCTCACGGAATCGCAGCGTGCACAGTTGCTGGATCTCTTCGCGAATCTCTTCGATGAAAGGCACCAGATCGATGCCTTCGTTGCGGCACTTGAACCGGTATTCGACCTGCGCTCCGGGAAAATGGTGCAGCACCACCTGCATCATCGTGAACTTGTACAGGTCGGTGTCGAGCAGCGAATGAATGATCATTTGAGAACCGTGATGTCGGGCCTGACCGAGTCTGGCCAAGACTGACGTTTAGTCGAGAGTGCCAGTGTACATTTCGCCAGTATCATTGCGGGCGTGACCGGCAGCCCGAGACTGATCGCCCACCTCGACATGGACGCGTTCTACGCGAGTGTCGAGCTTCTTCGCTACCCCGATCTGCGCGGCCAGCCGGTCGTCATTGGCGGTGGCAGCCGACATCAGCCGCGCAGCCGAACAGACCCCGCCACCGGACAAATCACCCGCGAGTACTCGGTGCTGCGCGATTACACCGGCAGAGGTGTCATCACCACCGCCACCTACGAGGCGCGCGCCTTCGGCGTGCACGCCGGGATCGGTCTGATGAAGGCCGCCAAGATGGCGCCGCAGGCGGTACTGCTGCCGGTCGACATGGAGGAGTATCGGCGCTATTCGCGACAGTTCAAGGCTGCCGTGCGAGCCATTACGCCGCAGGTCGAAGATCGCGGTGTCGACGAAATCTACATCGATCTGACCGCACCACTGATCGGCCTGCCCGACCCCTGGGCTGGCGCGCTGGTTCTCGCGGGTCAATTGAAGCAGGCGGTCTACGACGCCACCGGCCTGTCGTGTTCGATCGGCGTCACGCCCAACAAGCTGCTCTCCAAGATCGCATCTGATCTCGACAAGCCGGGTGGCGTCACCGTCCTGCGCCACGGCGAACTGGCGCAGCGCATCTGGCCGCTGCCGGCCAGCCGCATCAACGGCATCGGCCCCAAAGCCAGCGAAAAACTCAAACGCCTTGGCATCAGCACGATCGGCGAACTGGCCGCCGCGTCGCCGCAGTGGCTGCTCGAGCAGTTCGGACGCAGCTACGGCGCGTGGCTGCATGCCGCCGCCCACGGCCGCGACGAACGCCCGGTGGTCACGTTCAGCGAACCCAAATCGATCAGCCGCGAGACTACTTTCGAACGTGACCTCGATGCGATCCGCGACCGCGCCACACTGTCCGCCATCTTCACCGACCTGTGCGGGCGCCTGGCCGGCGATCTGCAGCGCAAGGCCTATGTCACGCGGTCGATCGGACTCAAGCTGCGCTTCGACGACTTCAAGACCGTGACCCGCGATCACTCATTCGCGCAACCCACCAACGATGCCGCCGATATCCGGCGCTATGCCGGCGAGTGCCTGAAAAGGGTCCCGCTCGAACGTCGACTGCGCCTGCTGGGTGTGAAGGCGGGAACGCTGCAGCCGGTGGCCAGAGCCGGCACATCGATGGTGCACGAACCATCGCCCGATGCCTTTGCCGCAACACTGCCGCTGTTCGACTGAGGCAACTAACGCACCTGAAGCACCTGAAGCACCTGAAGCAACTGAAGCGACCGGGGCGACTGCCCTGATTTGCGGCATTGGGCCCGCGAGGCGCGCCAGACAAGGCCCTGAGCCAAGTTACGCAGGCGCTTATCCACAGCCGATGGGGAAAACCTCCGCCTGCTGGTGTCAGGAATGTCAGGGATCGAGCAGCCCGAGTTCACGTAGCACCTGGCGTTCTTCGAGCGCTCGCCGCGCCAGGCCGACACGCTGCATGGCGAGGCTGGAACTTCGGTCTGCGTAGTCTGAAGGAGTCGACTCGACACGGCCAGTGAGCATGCGCTTGGCATGCCGATCGGTCAGTGCGGCCATCGAATTCATGTTGCTGGCTGCCCGTGAGGGTTTGCGCTTCGCATCCGAACTCATCTCGATCTCCCGTGCCCCGGGATCGGGTATAGACGGCGTTGATCACCGGTCGACAACCCTGAGGGCCAGACCCTAAGCCTACAGGGTTCACGCCGCCATGGGTAATCCGCCCACGCGCAGAAGTGTTTCCCGCGAACTGAAGATCGCGGCCGTCGGTCTGTACCGCGCTGCGCGGCTCAAAACGGCATAAGTGGCTTGAGCGGGCAAGGCGGCAGGTTCAGGAGATCGATTGCTCGCGAGGTGATGTTTTTGCCAAGGTCGCCCGGGCCGATCCGAAAGCCCAGCGCATGCAATTCGTCGAAGAGCTCGCCAGCGATCAGGTGCGCGTGTTCAGCTTCGTTCATCGCCTTCGTTCATCGCCTTCTTCACACAGGCTTCTCCACACAGGCTTCTTCACACAGGTTTCTTCTCACAGGCTGACGAAACGCCGGATCATCTCCGCGGCGTTGCGCCAGTGCTGCTGCAACTGGTCTTGTGCGAGCAGGTCGCGCCCGAGCACCGCCGAGAGCGTGTGCTGGTTCGAGAGGTAGAAGTATCCGAGCGAAGCAATCGCGAGATAGAGTTCGGCTGGATCGACCCCGGCGCGCATCTTGCCGACACGCTGCCCGCGCTCGAGAAGGTCGCCGAGCAGACCGACCACCGGCGAGACCAGTTCACCCAGCCGCGGCGAACGCCGCAGATGCCGGGCCTGCTGAAGGTTCTCGGTATTGACCAGACCAATGAACTCGGGATGCTGCAGGTAGTAGTCCCAGACGAAACGGCAGAACGATTCCAGCGCCGCCAGCGGATCATCATCGTCGAGCTGCACCGCGCGTTCGGCATCGCGCAACGACGCATAGACCGATTCGAGCGCGGCGCGAAACAGCCCCTCTTTA
>JAYVOV010000148.1:0-2327 GCA_043757735.1 Burkholderiaceae bacterium | reverse complement strand
CGGGCGGACGCCTGGCCGTCATCAGTTTCCATTCGCTGGAGGACCGCATGGTCAAGCAGTTCATCGCCCGCGAGAGCGGACGTGATGCGCCTCGCGATCCGATCCGGGGCGGGATCGCCGCTGGCGTGCGGATCCGTCTGCGTCCGGTCGCGCGCATTCTGCCGGGCGATGCCGAGCGTTCGGCAAACCCCCGTGCGCGCTCGGCCGTGCTGCGAATCGCCGAGCGGCTGGTCGACCTGACAACGCCTGATCGGCAAGGCGGGCGGCCGTGACGCGGATCAATCTGATCCTTGGCGCGCTGCTGGTCGTCTGTGCGCTCGGGCTGGTGACCTCGCAGCAGCGCGCGCGGCGCCTGTTCGTCGATCTCGAGCGAGCCCAGGCGAAGGCGCAGCAGCTCGAGGTGCAGTGGGACCAGCTGCAGCTCGAGCAGACCGGACTGGCCAAGGCGTCGCTGATCGACTTCCGCGCCCGCAAAGGGCTGTCGATGCAGGCGCTGACTGCGGACAAGACGCTGCACCTGAGCGTCGACGCTCAGATCGCGCCTCGTGCCGATGGAGCGGCCCGGTGAGCCGCGGCGTTCCTTATTCGGCCAATCCGCTGCTGCGCATCAAGCTGCCGGCCTATCGCTCGCGCCTGCTGCTGCTGCTGATGGCCCTGGCCTTCACCGCGCTGGTCGGCCGGACCGCGTACCTGCAGTTGTTCACCCACGGCTTCCTGCAGAAGCAGGGCGAGTCGCGCTACGGTCGGACCATCGAATTGCCGGCCTCCCGCGGCAAGGTGTTCGACCGCAATGGCGTTGTCCTGGCCTCGAGCCTGCCGGCGCGCGCCGTGTGGGTATCGCCGGACGAGGTCAAGGCGACCCCGGAGCAGCTCGCCGCTTTGGCGCGTCTGCTGGAAATGCCACCGCCCGAGCTCGCCCGCCGTCTCGAGGCGAAGGGCAAGACCTTCGTGTATCTGAAGCGTCAGGTCGAGGCTGATGTGGCCGAGCGGGTGCAGGCACTGGCCATCCCGGGCGTGCATCAGCGCAAGGAATATAAGCGCTTTTATCCGGAAGGCGAAGCGCTCGCCCATGTGGTGGGTTTCACCAACGTCGAGGACGTCGGCCAGGAAGGCATCGAGCTCGCCCAGGAGCGCCAGCTGGCCGGCAAGGCGGGAAGCCGGCGCGTGCTGCGCGACAATTTCAATCGTGTGTTCGAAGATGTCGGCACCGTGCGAGAGCCTCTGGAGGGGCGCGATCTGCAATTGTCGATCGACAGCAAGATTCAGTTTCATGCGTTCTCGGCTTTGCGCGAGGCGCTGCGCGAACATCGGGCAAAAGCCGGTGCTGCGGTCGTGATCGACGTCCAGACCGGCGAGATTCTCGCACTGGCCAACCTGCCGACCTACAACCCGAATCAGCGCGACCAGTTGTCCGGCGCGCAACTGCGCAATCGGGTGATCACCGATACCTTCGAGCCCGGATCGACCATGAAGCCGTTCACGATGGCGCTCGCGCTGGAGTCCGGCCGCTACACGGCGCAATCTGTGATTCAGACTGCGCCGGGCCGATTGACGATCGGTTCGAACACCATCGGCGATACCCATGCCTACGGTGCGCTGACGCTCGAACAGGTGCTGCAGAAGTCCTCGAACGTCGGCACCGCCAAGGTCGCGCTCACTTTTGCGCCTGAAAAGATGTGGAACATGTTCACGGCCGTCGGGTTCGGGCAGGCGCCGGATCTCGGCTTTCCGGGCGCCGTCGCGGGGCGAGTGCGCCCGTTCAAGAACTGGCGCCCGATCGAACAGGCAACGATGTCATATGGTCATGGAATTTCGGTATCGCTGATCCAGATGGCACGCGCCTATACGGTGTTCGCGCGCGACGGCGACATGGTTCCGCTGTCAATGGTCCGCACCGGTGCCCCGGCCGCCGGCGTCAGCGTGATCGAACCCAGTACCGCACTGGCGGTGCGCCGCATGCTGGAAATGGCGGCAGGCCCGGGCGGCACCGCCCCCAAGGCTCAGATCGCCGGCTACCGAGTTGCAGGCAAGACGGGGACCGCGCACAAGCAGGAAGGCGGGCGTTACATCAACAAATACATCGCCTCGTTCGTCGGGTTCGCGCCGGCATCCAATCCGCGCATCGTGATTGCGGTCATGATCGACGAACCCTCGGCCGGTCGGCACTACGGCGGCGATGTCGCGGCGCCAGTCTTCGCGCAGATCGCCGGCGATTCGCTGCGCTCGCTGCGCGTGGCCCCCGATGCACCGCTGGCCAAACTGGTGATTCCTGCCGAGCCGGTCAAGGAGCGCATGTGAACGCTCTGCCAGTGACCAGGCACCCGGGC
>JAYVOV010000147.1:0-2332 GCA_043757735.1 Burkholderiaceae bacterium | reverse complement strand
GTGTGGGGCGCTGATCGGGTCGGTATCCGCCTGTCGCCGTTCGGCGTGGCCAACAGCAGCGGCGAAGCCGAGCCCATGCCTTTGTACAGCCACCTGATCGGCGAACTCGATCAGTTGGGGCTCGCCTATCTGCACCTGATCGAACCGCGCGCCAGCGGCGCCGGCCAGGGCGAGGTTGATCATCAGGGTGTGCCTTCGGCGGCCGAGCTGTTTCGACCCGCCTGGCACGGTGTGCTGATCGCGGCCGGTAATTTTCGAGGCGATTCGGCCGCCGAAATGATCGCGCAAGGCACCGCCGATGCGATCGCTTTCGGGCGCTTGTTCATCTCGAATCCCGATCTGCCGCAGCGTCTTCGGCGTGGCGCTGCACTAACCCCCTACAACCGGGCGACGTTCTACGGCGGTGGTCCGCAGGGCTACATCGACTACCCGACTATGGATGCCGCATAGCGGGTCTGGCCGAACTCTCAACAGAGGAACCGACATGGCAGATCAAGGCGCAGGGCGCGACATGTTCAAGGGCAAGGTCGGCATCACGGCCAAGGATTCGACACCCTGGTGGCCAGAGCCGGCGCGCCCGCCCGATGGCGCGCCGAACGTGCTCGTCATCGCGCTCGACGACACCGGGTTTGCCCATCTCGGGTGCTACGGGTCGGACATCGAAACGCCGAACATCGATGCACTGGCCGCCGGCGGGTTGCGCTACACCAACTTCCACACGACAGCCCTGTGTTCGCCGACGCGTGCCTGCCTGCTGACGGGACGCAATCACCATTCGGTCGGCATGCGTTTCCTGAGCAACGTCGACACCGGTTTTTCGAACTGTCGCGGCGAAATCACACCCAAGGCGGCGACGATGGCCGAGATGCTGCGCGCGGTGGGCTACAACACCTTCGCGCTCGGCAAGTGGCATCTCGCGAACATGGAAGACTGCACACCGGCAGGGCCATTCGATCAGTGGCCGCTGCAACGCGGATTCGAGCGTTACTACGGGTTCATGGGCGGCGCCACCGATCAATTTTCACCCGAACTGACCATCGATAATCATCCGATCGATCCGCCCAGCGATCCGGCCTATCACCTCTCGGCGGCACTGGTCGATCAGGCCATCGGCATGATCTCCACGCAGCGTTCGGCGGGCCGCTCGCGGCCCTTCATGATGTACCTGGCTTTCGGTGCGACGCACTCGCCGCACCAGGCGCCGCCGGCCTATGTGCAGAAGTACCGGGGCCGCTACGACCAGGGCTGGGATGCGACCCGTGCAGCCTGGTTCAAACGCCAGATCGAACTCGGCATCGTGCCGCCGGAAACACAGCTTTCGCCGCGCAACCCGGGCGTGCCTGCCTGGGACGAGCTCAGCGAGAACCAGAAACGCCTGTATGCCCGCATGCAGGAGGCGTTTGCAGGCTTTCTCGATCACACCGATGCGCAGGTCGGACGACTGGTGCAGTTCCTGAAAGAAATCGATTGCCTGGACAACACGCTGATCGTGTTTTTGTCCGACAACGGTGCCAGTCAGGAGGGCGGTCAGAACGGCATCCTCAATGAGCTCGCCTATTTCAACCGACTCGAACAGAGCGTCGAGCAAATGCTGCCGCAGCTTGACAGCATCGGTGGCCCGCACCTGCTGAACAACTACCCCAAGGGCTGGGCTCAGGTCGGCAATACGCCGCTGCGGTTCTACAAGCAGAACACCTATGAAGGCGGCATTCACGATCCGATGATCGTGCATTGGCCGGCGCGCATTCGGGAGCGTGGTGCGATTCGCCACCAGTACCACCATGTGAGCGACATTCTCCCGACCATTCTCGAGGTGGTCGGCGTGCCGGCGCCTGAGGTGTTCGCCGGGGTGCCGCAACTGCCGATCGAAGGGATGAGTTTTGCGTACACCTTCAATCCCGGCGTTCTCGAGCGGCGCAAGCAGGTGCAGTACTACGAGATGCTCGGCCACCGGGCCATCTGGATGGATGGCTGGAAGGCGGTGGCGCTGCATCGGCAAGGCGAGGCTTTCGACACTGATCGGTGGTCGCTGTTCAACACCGACAAAGATTTTTCAGAGTGCACTGATCTCTCGAAGACGCACCCCGAGAAGCTGCAACAGATGCTTGCCGCGTGGTGGGTCGAAGCCGGCAGGTACAACGTGTTGCCCTTGGATGATCGGGGCATGGAGCTGTTCGTGCTGCGCCGCCCGGCAGGCGGCAAGCCCGCGACGACCGTGCGCTATCGCCCGGGCATGCCGCACCTCGATCGGTTCGGCATTCCCGATATCCGCAACCGCTCGCACAGCATCGTGGCGCGGATCGAGCGCACATCGACCGCGCAGCAGGGGGCG
>JAYVOV010000146.1:0-2334 GCA_043757735.1 Burkholderiaceae bacterium | reverse complement strand
GCGGGCGCGGGCGCGGGCGCGTCAGCGGGCACCGAAGCGTGCGGCAACCGCGGCGAAAGCTTCATTCGTCACCGCCAGCGCCTGGTCGATGTCGGCCTGCGTGTGCGCCAGCGACAGAAACATGTTGTGCCGCGGGTTCAGATAGACGCCGCGCGCCAGCGCCGCGGTGGTGAAGAGGTTGCCCTTCGCGACGTCAGCGTCGGCGTCGAACAAGATGAGCGGCAGCTGTACCGGGCCGCTCTGGCGAATGGCCAGGCCGTGGTGTGCAGCCTGGGTGGCGATACCGTCGCGAAAGCGCCGGCCCACGCGCTCGAGATGGCCGATCAGATCGCTGCTTTCAGCCACGTCCAGGGTGGCCAGGGCGGCGGCCATGGCCACCGCGCCGGCCCAGAACGAACCGGTGGTGAAGATGCGCGCGGCGGCGTCGCGCAGGCCGTCGCTGCCAGCTACCGCGGCCAGCGCATGGCCGTTGGCGATGGCCTTGCTCCAGGCCGAGAGATCTGGGCGCACACCCAGCGGCTCCCAGCTGCCGCCGGCATGCAGCCGGTAGCCTGCCCGCACTTCGTCGAGGATCAGCGCGGCACCGGCGGCATCGCACAACTGGCGGGCGCGCTGAGCGAACGCGCGGCTGGGCAGTTCCTGGTCGACGCCGAGATCGTGCTTGAACGCGCTGGCAAAGATGCCGGCGAGGTCATTGCCGGCAGCGGCAGCGGCAGCCTCCAGACTGGCGATGTCGTTGTAGCGATAGGCGATAAAGTGCACGCGGTCTTCGGCGGTGACCCCGGCCGGAGCCGGCGTGCACCAGGGCGCGGAGCCGTGATAGGCGCCCTGCGCGACCAGGATCTTGCGCCGGCCGGTGGCGGCGCGGGCGATGGTGGCGCACACCGTGGTGGCATCAGTGCCGTTCTTCTGGAACATCACCCAGTCGGCATGGGCGATGCGTTCAACCAGACGTTCGGCCAGTTCTACAAAGCGCGCGGTCGGGCCGTTCAGGCAGTCGCCCAGGGCGGCCTGGCGGGCAGCGGCGGCGTCGACATGAGGGTGATGATGGCCAAGCAGGCAGGGGCCCCAGCTGCCCATGAAGTCGATGTATTCGCGGCCATCGACATCCCACAGCCGGCAGCCCTCACCACGCTCGAAAAACTGCGGATAACCAGCGGGCAGCCGCGCCGCATTGAGGTGCCCGGTCATGCCGCCGGGCACCACCCGGGCGGCACGTTCGCGCAGGGCGCGGTCGATGGGCGCGTCAGCGCCGGGCGCGGCGCTGACCGAAGCGGGGGGCTGAGCTTTTTGCATGAGAAATGATATATCAGACGCCCATTGATCAAGGGTTGAGGAAGGCGCGCGCGCCGATCGCGGCCATCATCGCCAGCACATTGCGCGCCTGTTTCAGGTGCGGCATGTCGAGCATCTTGCCATCGAGCCCGACCGTGCCAAGACCCGGGTTCTGCGCGAACACGTCGACCACCCGTTTCGCGTGCGCGACCTCTTCATCCGATGGCGTGAACGCGCGGTTGATCACCGCCGACTGATCCGGGTGGATGGCAATCTTGCCGACGAAGCCGGCCCGCCGGTCGCGGCGGCAGTCGGCCTCCAGGCCGGCGAGATCGCGGAAGTCGACATGCAGCACACCCACCGGCTGTGCGCCGATGGCGCGCGCAGTGGCCAGGCACAGCGACTTGGCCAGCAGGTAGGGGTCGTCGTACTCGCCGCTGACCGGGTGGCGGTTGTCGCTGGCACCCAGGGCGGCGGCCAGGTCTTCGGCACCCCAGGTCAGCGCGACCAGCCGCTGGGAGACCTTGTCGAGATAGGTGTGGAAGGTCAGCAGCGACGCGGCGGTTTCAGTGGCCACGCAGAGGATTTTGGTCGAGCCCAGCGGCAGGCCTTCGCGCGCTTCGAGCGCCGACAGGTAGTCGCCCAGCCGGTTCACGTCGGCCGCCGAATAGGTCTTGGGCAGGCAGATGCCGTCTGGTGCGCCAGGCATGACGGCGGCCAGATCGGGCAATGCCAGGTCTGTGTCGAGCGGGTTGATGCGCACCCACAACTGCTGGCGCGAGCGCGCCGGGTTGGCCTGCAGATAGGCGCGCACGCTGTCGCGCGCGATCTGCTGGCGGTCTTTGGCGACTGAATCTTCAAGGTCGAGGATCAGCGCATCGGCTGGGTTCTCGCGGCCCTTGGCGAGTTTGCGTGCGCTGTCGCCGGGCACGAACAGCCAGGATCGGATGATCATGCTGGCCGCTTTCTCATCAAACCGGTGCGCACGCAGTAGGCGATTTCTTGATTGCGCTGGTTGAAGCCGGTGTGCTCGAACACCACCAGGCCGGCATCGGGGCG
>JAYVOV010000145.1:0-2342 GCA_043757735.1 Burkholderiaceae bacterium | reverse complement strand
TGTTTGAGCCGGGGCTCGACCAGGCAAGCGGCCTGCGCCGCCTGTTCAAACCTCGCACCATGCGTGTGCTGCCGGTGGTTGCGGACCCGCGTCCCGCTGACAGCGCGAGCTTTGCCTTGAACCTGGCCACCGCCTTGTCGCGCAATGGCTGGAATCCGATCGTGATCGATGCCCATCGCCAGGGCGTCACCGCGCTGCTGGGTCTCGAGTCACGTTACGAACTTAGCGATCTGATCGAAGGCCGCTGCAGCTTTGTTCAGGCGGTACGTCGCGGCGGCGATGGCGTGGCGGTCTTGTCGGCACAACGTGGGCTGGGGATGCTGGTGAGCGACCCGGAAGCGGCCGAAGCTGTGTTCAGTGCGCTCGCTTCCCTCAAGGGCGGCTTCGACGTGGCGCTGGTGCACGCACCCGCGTCGATGCTAGGCGCGCTGCTGCGCTCGCAGGACGTCGAGACCGCACTGCTGTGCGGTCCGGAAGACCACGATCTGACCGAGACCTATGCGCGTCTGAAGGGTCTGGTCAACGACTTCCGCATGTCGCGTTTCAGGGTGGTGTTCGACGGTTTTCAGTCGCAAGCCGACGTCGCTGACCGCCATCGCCGGCTGGCATCGGTTGCTTCGCGTTTCCTGGATGCGGCGGTGTCCTTCGGCGGGGCAGTCGGGCGTGGCGCGGATCTGGACGAAGCGAAGCGTGAACGCACGAGTGTGTTTTCGGTGGCAGCCCAGGGGCCGGCCGCCCAGGCCTTCGAACGAATCGCGTCAGCAGCCCATGAGTGGCGGCTGGCGGCGTTCACACCGGATCGCCGGTCAATCCATTGAGCAGGGTGATCTAAATGTACACCTCCCGTGGGACTCTCGATCGGCAGACCGCCGTCGATCAGTATGGCCAGCTGGTGCGGCGCGTGGCGGCGCAGCTCATCGCAAGACTGCCGGCCAATGTCGAAATGGACGATCTGGTGCAGGCCGGCATGATCGGCCTGTTCGACGCCTTGTCGCGCTACCAGGCCGACCAGGGCGCCCAGTTCGAGACCTTCGCGATGCAGCGCGTGCGCGGCGCGATGCTCGACGAATTGCGTGGCAACGACTGGTTGCCGCGGTCGGTGCGGCGCAACCAGCGCAGCATCGAGACCGCGATCCGGCGACTGGAGCAACGCCTCCAGCGCCCGCCCGGCGATCTCGAGATTGCCGCAGAGATGGGCATGGCGATCGACGCCTATCATTCGATGCTTGGTGATGCGCGGGGCTCGCAACTGATCTATCTCGACGAGATGGGCTCCGACGATTCCGAAGAGGGTTTCCTCGACCGGCATCAGGTCGCCCAGGCCGCCGAACCGGTGTCCATGCTGCGCGATGAACGGTTTCGCAGCGCCCTGATCGAAGCGATCGAAGGCCTGCCGGAACGCGAGAAGCAGGTGATGGGCATGTACTACGAACAGGACATGAACCTGAAAGAGATCGGTCTGGTGCTCGGTGTGACGGAATCGCGCATCTCGCAGCTGCACAGCCAGGCGGTCGCGCGACTGCGCACCAGGCTTCGGGCGTGGGCCTGAGCCGCGCGCTTCGCAGCGTTTGAAGGGCAACTATGTCGAGTTTGTTCGGTACGCGTGTCGCCACGGCGGCAGCCGGCCTCGAAGAGTCTTCTGGTGCGCAGCCGCCGGCGCGATGTGATGCCTCGACGTCATCCGAAGCGGTCGCTCGTCTAGCGGCCCAGGCTTCAGGGATAGGCCGTCAGGCGGCCGAACTCAATGGGCTGATCGACGATCTTGCGCGCGATGGCGGAGCGCACTCGGCAGCCATCCATCAGCTGGCCGGCCAGATCGATCAGGTCGTGGAGGCCGCCCGTGGCATCGATCGGGCGGCGGACACGGGACGCGCGCATGTCGGGCAGGCGCGGGTTGCGGTGCGCCGGGTCGGCGAAAGCGTCGGCAGTGTCGTCGATACCCTGCGCCAGGTGGCCGTGGCGGCTGATGCAATCACCCAGATTGCGCTGCAGACCAGACTGGTGGCGTTCAGCGCGTCCGTCGAAGCCAAACGCGCCGGCGAAGCCGGGCGCGGATTCGGTGCCTTGGCTGAAGCGGTCAAGGAGCTCGCCGCCAAGGTCGAACAATCGTCCAAATTGATCATGAGCACCATCAGCCAGCTCGACAAGCGCGTCAGCCTGCTCGCGCAGGAGATCTCGGGCTGCGAGGACGGCTCGCGCAGCGCGTTTCAGCGTGCCCTGGCCAGCGCCGAACACAGCGTCGATCAGATCGCCG
Source organism: Burkholderiaceae bacterium (assembly GCA_043757735.1). Classification (GTDB taxonomy): domain Bacteria; phylum Pseudomonadota; class Gammaproteobacteria; order Burkholderiales; family Burkholderiaceae_E; genus Quisquiliibacterium. Next base: position 88 of record JAYVOV010000145.1, on the reverse strand, counting down.
GCGCCGCGCGCGCCAATCTCGGTGCCTGCTTGGCGGCTGGCGAACAGATGCGGGCAATGGCTGGTGAAGTGGCCGGCATCGCGGGGCA
>JAYVOV010000144.1:0-2342 GCA_043757735.1 Burkholderiaceae bacterium | reverse complement strand
CCGACAAACCCCTGCTCGATGGCCTCGCTGCGCGCGGTTTCCGCATGACCGAAGGTGAGGACCACACCGGTTTTCAGATGATGTATCTGCGCCGTGGTGGCGGTTACTACTTCAATGTCGGCTGCTCCGATCTCATTGCCGACGGCCGGGTGGGTCTCGTTCAGTACGACGCCATAGCGGCCTTTGTACCTGAGGGTGTGCGCTTCAAAGACGGTCGCGTGCTCGAGGCCGAACTGCTGGTGATGGCCACCGGCTACAAGAACCAGCAGGCGGTGGTGCGGGCCAGTCTCGGCGATGCAGTGGCTGATCGTGTCGGTGCGGTCTGGGGCATGGACGAGGGCGGCGAGTTGCGCAACATGTGGCGGCCCACCGCGCAGCCCGGCCTGTGGTTCATCGCGGGCAGCCTGGCGCAGTGCCGCATCTACTCGAAGTTCCTCGCCTTGCAGATCAAGGCGCGTGAGGTCGGGCTTGTGGCCTAGGACTCACCTTCGACAGGCCCCTGAGAACGATGTGCCGAAGCATCAGGACACTGTTCAATTTCGAGCCACCCGCCACTGACGAGGAAATTCGAGCCGCCTCCCGCGTGCTGGTCGGCACGCGGTTCAATGCCGCCGATCCGCACGATCGGGCGATCGAAGCCGAGCGCGCAAAGGCGAGAGCTCGGGCTGGCGAAGCGGAAAGAAGCGGGCCGCGACGGGGCACGGTGTAAGGCCGTTGTCCTCGCGGTTCCAACTGTGACGGAGATCCTATGTCCATCGAATTGACCAAGGAAGCGCGCCAGTGGGCGATCACCTCTATCGAACGCTATTTTCGCGAGAACATGGATGAGCCCATCGGCAATGTCGCCGCCAGTGCTCTGCTCGGTTTCTTCCTGGAAGAAGTCGGCCCGAGCATCTACAACCAGGCGGTGGTGGACGTTCAGGAGCGCCTGCAGCAGCGGGTTGTTGATCTCGATATCGAAACCCATCAGGACGAGTTTCAGTACTGGCGCAAATACGATCGGGCGGGCAGGTCAAGATGAACATCCGATCGATTCCTGACCCGAGCGCAGACCCGACTGGACAGCATCGAACCGATCGAGGGCTGCTACCAACGGTTAGCGAGATCTGGCGCATGACTGCCAGTTCGCCCCGCCGCGAGGTCAGCTTCAGCGCACGCCCTTTCCACCACCCGACCAAGTTGCGCCAGACCTTTTGCGCCTGAGCGTTCGCCGCGGCAAGCGCCACTCGCCGCTGACCCGCTGACTCCGCTGACTCCGCTGACCCCGCTGACCCCGCTGACCCCGCTCAGCCGCAGCGCCCGGCGCACGGACCGGCAACCGCGGGTGTCAGCTCGCAGGCTTTGCCGGCCAGCTCGTCGGCGTCCAGCAGCACGCTCCCATCTTCCACCCGGCATTCGAAGATCGGTGTCTGGCCTTCGTCCGGTGCGGCGGCCCGGCCGCTTGCCAGGTCGATGTGCCAGTTGTGCAGCGGGCAGGCTACACCTTGGCCGGCAACGATGCCCTGGCTCAAGGGCCCGGCCTTGTGCGGGCAGCGGTCGAGCAGCGCGAAGACCTGGTTGTCAGCGGTGCGAAACACCGCCACCGGCATACCCTGGGCGCGCTGAACGCGGCGTGCGCCCAGCAGCGGGATGTCGTCGACTCGACAGACGGGAGTCCAATTGGCCATGAAGCGTTCCTCTTGATCATTCAATAGGGGGTTGATCTTTGCGCGATCGCGCTCACGGATTGACCGGCTGAAACTGCCGGGTATCGACGGCCGCTCTGTCGAACTCGAACCAGGGATCGGGTTCTCCGTCGAGCGCTGCCTGCAGCGCAGCACGCCATCGATCCACGCCGGAAATTCTCGGCCTTCGTCCAATACGCTGTCGTGGACCAGCTGGTTCTGGGCGGCTTTGGTCCTGACCCGTGCAACCGTCGCGCCATTGGGCAGTCGGCCCGTCAGCATCGGATGCGTGATCACGCCGAGCGAGAACAAATCCGAGCGCGCGCAGCCCGAAGTAGACATTCACGCAAGGAGCGTGCCATGCTGTCCCGACGCCCGGCAGGGCTGCGCGGCTGGCCAGTAGCGGCTGGCCAGTAGCGCCTGACGAAGCGGCAAGCGCCCCGTCACGGGGCATTTTGGCGGGCGTTTCGACCGCAATTGGTGCGTTGCAGCGCCACTTGCGGGGTACGCTTCACCGCTATCATGCCAAGCCGGCACTCGAGGCGGTCTTCGACCGTTTTGAGCAACTCCACCTGGGCGACGGCCTGCCGTTCGTCACGTGCAGAACAAGCCTGTTTCATGGCCGAGCCATTGCGCCGGCGCCCAAGGAGACATCACACATGTCAATTCCGCACGCAT
>JAYVOV010000143.1:0-8603 GCA_043757735.1 Burkholderiaceae bacterium | reverse complement strand
CGGCATGGGAGGCGCGCTGGTGCTGACCGCCCTGCTGATCCAGATGGCAGCGGGCAGCGCCCGGCTGGGGTTCTTCCGCGGCGATCTCTTCGTCGCCGGCGCAGTCGTGCTGTGCGTCGCGCTGCTGACATTGTTCGTCGCGCTGCCGGTGGCCCGCGCACTGTCGGGCGCGTTCTTCGATGAAGCGGGCAACTTCGCGCTCTCGATGCTCGCCGAGCGGCTGGCCAGCGAGCGGATCTGGGGAGTGGCCTGCCTGAGCGCCGACGCGCGCTGCGGCGTCGCCTGGAACACCTTGTTCCTGGCGCTGCTGACCGCGTCCGGCACGACGCTGCTCGGCACCCTCATCGCGCTGCTGGCCGAACGTGGTCCGCGCAGTCTGGCCAGGCCGCTCAATGCCATGGCACTGCTGCCCATCATCACGCCGCCCTTCGTGGTCGGCCTGGGCCTGATCCTGCTGTTCGGCCGGGCCGGCCTGGTCAATCAGCTGCTCGAATGGGCCTTCGGCATCACACCCACGCGCTGGTTCTACGGTCCGTTCGGCATCTGGCTGGCTCAGCTGTTCGCCTTCACACCGATCGCCTTCCTGATCGTGCGCGGCGTCGTGCAGGGCATCAGCCCGGCGATGGAAGAGGCCGCACAGACATTGCGCGCGAGCCGCGCCAGAACCTTCATGACCGTGACTCTGCCGCTGATGAAGCCGGGCCTGGCCAACGCCTTCCTGGTCGGGTTCATCGAGAGCATGGCCGACTTCGGCAACCCGATCATTGTCGGCGGCCAGTTCGCAGTGCTGTCCACCGAGATCTTCTTCGCGATCGTGGGCGCCCAGTACGACCAGGGCCGAGCAGCCTCGCTGGCACTGGTGCTCACCCTGTTCGCCCTGCTGGTGTTCTTCATCCAGCAGCGGGTGCTTGGACGCGCCGGCTACGCCACCGTAACCGGTAAAGGCGATGCCGGACTGCCGATGCTGCTGCCCGATCCGGTGCGCCGTCTTTGCCTGGGTCTGGCCCTGCCCTGGATAGGGTTCACGCTTGTAGTCTATGTTTTCGCCATCGCCGGCGGATTCGTGCGAACTTGGGGGCGCGACTACACGCCCACGCTGGCGCACTTCCGAACCGCCTTCGATCTGCAATGGCACGAAGGGATCCTGCTGTGGTCGGGCACCGCATGGAATTCGCTCTTCACCACCGTCAAGCTGTCGGCGATTGCCGCGCCTTTGTGCGCCGGACTCGGTCTCATGATCGCGTGGCTGCTGGCGCGCACCAGATTCGCCGGCCAGCGCGCCTTCGAGTTCGGCACCCTGCTCAGCTTCGCCATTCCGGGAACAGTGCTGGGCGTGAGCTACATCCTGTCGTTCAACGTGCCGCCGGTGGAACTCACCGGCACGGCGCTGATCATCGTGCTGTGCTTCGTCTTCCGCAATCTCGCGGTGGGTGTGCGCGCCGCCACCGCCAGCCTGCAGCAGCTCGACAAATCTCTCGACGAAGCGTCGGCGATGCTGCGTGCGGGCACCGCCACCACTCTGCGCCGAGTCGTGCTGCCGCTGCTCAAGCCCGCGCTGGTCGCCGCGCTGGTCTACAGCTTCGTGCGCTCGATGACCACCGTGTCGGCTGTGGTATTTCTGGTCACCGCCGAAACAGAACTCGCCACCACCTACATCATCGGGCGGGTGAGCAACGGCGACTACGGTGTGGCACTGGCCTACTGCACCGCACTGATCGTGCTGATGTCGCTGGTCACCCTGCTGATCCAGGCGCTGGTTGGCAAGCGCACGCTCGGCCGGCGTTTCGCGTACCGCTGAGCCCCATCAGGAAAACCGCGCCATGTCAGGGATCGAGTTTCGCAGCATCACCAAACGTTACGGCGGCGTCGGCGCACCACTGGTGATCAAGGGTATCGACTTCGTTGTCCCCAAGGGCACGCTGACCACCATCCTGGGTCCGTCCGGATGCGGCAAGACGACCCTGCTGCGCATGATCGCCGGACTCGACGCGCCGACCAGCGGGCACATCCTGATCGATGGCCTGGAAGTGACCGATCTTGGTCCGGCTGATCGCAACGTCTGCATGGTGTTCCAGAGCTACGCGTTGTTTCCGCACATGAGCGTGGTCGGCAATGTCGGGTATGGCCTGTCGGTGAGCGGCGTGCCGCGGGCTGAAATCGCCGGCAGGGTCGATGCGACGCTGAAGATAGTCGGCCTGACCGGTTATGAAAGCCGCATGCCGGGTGAACTGTCTGGCGGACAGCAGCAGCGGGTGGCGCTGGCGCGCGCACTGGTGCTCGAGCCCTCGGTAATGCTCTTCGACGAACCGTTGTCCAACCTGGATTCACGCTTGCGGCGCGCGATGCGCCAGGAAATCCGCGAACTGCAGCAGCGGCTGGGGCTGACGGTCGCGTATGTCACCCATGACCAGAGCGAAGCCATGGCGGTGAGCGATCAGGTCATCGTGATGGACACCGGCGTGATCGCTCAGACCGGCACGCCGCGCGAGTTGTACGAGCGCCCGGACAGTGCCTTCGTCGCTGGCTTCATGGGCGAGGCATTGCTGTTCGACGGCACGATCGCTGACGACGGCCAGGTTCGAGTCGGCCCCCTGCGCTTCATCGCGTCGATGCCCCTGCCGGCGGGGCCGGTGAAGGTGGCCATCCGCCCCGAGGCCTGGCGTCTGTCGACGCAGGGCGAAGGACTGAATGGCCGGGTCGCGGCCTGCGCCTACCTAGGCAGCCATCTCGAACTCAGCGTCGACAGCGAACTGGGCTGCGTCTTCGTCGTCTGCATCGACATCGACGCGCCCTGGAAAGTCGGCGACGACACCCTGCTGGTCCTCACCGGACGTGGCGTGTCGGTCGTGACCGGCTGAGCCCGACGGCTGTTACCCTCGCAACCAATCCACAGCTGGAAACGCACATGAAAAAAATCTCCTGGCCCATCACGGCCTGCCTTGGCATCTGCCTGATGCTCGCCCCGGGCGCCGGCGCACAGACATTCCCGACCCGCGCGGTGAAGATCATCGTGCCCCAGACACCGGGCGGCGCATCCGATACGCTGGCACGAATCGTCGGCCAGCGCCTGAGCGAAGTCTGGAAGCAGCCGGTGGTGATCGAGAACCGGGCGGGCGCCGGCGGCAATATCGGCATGGATGCGGTGGCGAAATCGCCGCCCGATGGCCATACCCTGCTGATGAGCTATGTGGGCACGCATGCCATCAACGGCTCGTTGTACAAGAACCTGCCATTCGACCCCGAGCGCGATTTCGCGGCGGTGGCCACGCTGGCCACCGTGCCCTTCGTGGCCGCGGTGAACGCCCGGACCGGCGCGCACAGCATCGCCGAGCTTGCCGCGGCCGCCCGGGCCCGCCGCATGACCTTCGGCTCCGCCGGCAACGGGTCGGTCAACCACCTGCTGGGCGAGATGTTCAATGCGTCGGCGGGGGTTCGTATCGAACATGTGCCCTATCGTGGCGCGGCGCCCGCGCTCACCGACCTGATCGGCGGCCAGATCGACGTCGTGTTCACCAGCCTGGCGTCGGTGGCCGGCTTCATCGCGAACGGGTCGATAAGACCGCTGGCGGTGACCAGCGCAAAACGCTCGCCTGCATTCAAGGACATCCCGACCATCACTGAATCCGGGATCAGCGGATTTGCCGTCAATCCGTGGTTCGGCCTGTTCGCGCCCGCCGGCACACCGCCAGCCGTGATACGCCAGATCAACGCCGATGTGGCCGACGCAATGAAAAACACCGAGGTGGCCGAGAAGGTCGCCAAGGCAGGCGCGGACACCTATCTGATCTCGCCGGAAGAGTTTGCGGCGCTGCTCAAGGCCGACATCGCAAAATGGGCCAAGGTGGTCCGTGAATCCGGCGCCAAGGTGGACTGATCAGCGCGCTCGACCTCGGAATCAACTTCTTCGACACCGCCAACGTCTATTCGGATGGCACCAGCGAGGAGTTCGTCGGCCGCGCGCTAACTCAATACGCCCGCCGCGACGAAGTGGTGATCGCCACCAAGGTGCATGGCCGCATGCGCAAGGGCCCCAATGGCGGCGGGCTGTCGCGCAAGGTCATCATGGCCGAGATCGACGCCAGCTTGCGCCGACTCGGCGCTGGCCATCAGCGAGCGCCATGGCTGGACCCGTTTTGTCTCGATGCAGAACTACCTCAACCTGCTGTACCGCGAAGAAGAGCGCGAGATGCTGCCGCTGTGTCGTGACGAGGGCATCGCGGTGATCCCCTGGAGCCCGATGGCGCGTGGGCGCCTGACGCGCGACTGGGATCAGTCGAGCGCGCGCATCGAAACAGACGAGTTCGGACGTTCGTTGTATGCGAACACCGGCGACGCGGATCGCAAGGTGGCGCAGGCGGTGGTCGGTCACGCCTGACATTGAACACCAGCCGGATGCGACGACTCAGCGCCCGCGTCCTGCTTTCACAAACGCGATCGAATCGCTGAACAGTTGAAGGTCCTGCTCATACTCGGCGGCATCGGCGCGATCGATCTGTATCCATTCACGGGTGCTCGTGATGCCAGCGGGCTGGAACGGCACGACATTGCCCCGCGAGAACTGCAGTTCGGTCGCGACAGTGGCCGGCAGCCGCAGCCCGACGCCATTGCCACTGATGCAGGCAAACATCTTGTCGCTGACGAAGTAGGCGTCAAGGCCGTTGATCTTGCGCGCGCTGGCGCCGGGCAGCTTGAGCAGCAGCGCGTCGATCTGAGCCTTGCGGCTTGCCTGGGGGGTTTCAGTGCTCACGATGGATTCGCCGGGAAATCATGCAAGACCCGATTGGAGCACAGAACCGCCGCGGACTCATGCTTCAGGCAGCGCCCGCAGGCGCGCCAGACGCGCGGCTACCAGCGCCTGCATCCGGCGCAGGTAGCGGTCGGCGACCCCCACCCGCTCGGCGGTCTGCCAGGTATGCAGCAGGTATTCGGCGGCCGAGCCCGCGTAACCGCAGGCATTCGCCATGAAATCGGCGACGCTTTCGTCGGGCAGACGCCCCGCATACCGGGGGCCATCGTGGCGAATGACGAAGGCGATTGCGCTGACCGGGCCACTCGACGTGGCGACATTCACCCAGCGTGCCCGGTAGCCCCGACCGATCATTTCGCGCTTCCACAGACGCGTCAATTGCTCGCGCAACTGCCGCGACGACAGGCGCAGCACCATTCCCTGACAGCAGCCGCCGCGATCGAGCGCGAGCATCAGATTGGGTTTGGCGCGTGTGGCGCGATGGCGCCACTGCCACATGCAGAACCGCCGGTGCCAGCCATGCAGCGTGCCTATCCGCTGCTCAAGCACCGGCAGCTCGGGCCTCCACATCAGCGAGCCGTAGGCAAAGAGCCACACCGGGCCGCGCCCGGGGCGGGCATGCAGGAAAGCCGTGAGAGACGCCGCCAGCTCTTCGTCGCTGGCGAGTTCGATTGCCACGCCCTGATCTTCAATGGGTCCGGGGTGCACCGATTCGATGAGATCGCGCGTGAGCATGCTCAACCGAATGCAGTGGGCGCGGGCGTCGCCCGATACGCCTCGCGCCGCAGTTCATGGCAATGGCGCACGCCCTGCTCGCGGGCCGGGTTCAGCCGGCCTGGTAAATAGGACCCGCTGGCCATGCCGGTCTGCACCTCGGCGCAGATGGCGCTGTCTTTGGCCGGCACCGCGTCGCTGAAGGCAATGCCTCTGGCGATGCGCGCATCATCGCGGCCATCCGGGCAGGATATTGAGCATGGTGTTGGGGTAGACGAAGTAGTACAGCGCATCGCCCGCACCATAAAGATCAGCCGGGCTGTCCAGCGGACTGTACTGCAGGCTATGCCAGCGGTCGAGCGTAGTGGTGTAGGCGCGGTAGTCGACCAACGCAGCGAGCCCCGGATGAACCCTGGGCACGTGATAGCCCTCGAGGAAGTTGTCGACATAGCGTTTCCAGTCGCAGACCCGTGTCCGCGCAACGCACCAGCGGGCCCGCCCGATGCCGGCAGGCGTTGTGCAGGGCGCGCGCGCGCAGCAGCACGGTCCCAGGCGCCAAAAGACGGATCGGCGTAGCACCAGGCCGGCAGGGCCAATGCCTGGCCGTGGGCCTGGGGCGCCAGCCAGGCAGACGGCCGGGTGCGGTGAACGAATTCGATCACCGGCCCGCCTCGGTGTCGAGCAGCGCACGCTTGCGCGCGATGCCCCACCGGTAACCGGTGAGCGCGCCATCGCGTCGCACCACCCGATGACAGGGAATGACCACCGCCAGCTTGTTGGCGGCAACCGCACCGGCCACCGCGCGCACCGCCCTGGGCAGACCCAATTGCTGCGCGATGTCGCTGTACGTGACGGTGGCGCCCGGCGCGATCCCCCTCAAGGCCTGCCATACACGCTGCTGGAAGGCGGTGCCGCGGATATCCACCGGCAGTTCGGCCGCCACCTCGGCACAGCTCACCGGCGACTCGATCAGCCCCACCACCCGCGCGACCATCGCCTCGAAGGCCGCGTCGCCGCCCTGCAGCTGAGCGCGCGGAAACCGGTCCTGCAATTCGTGCAGCAGCGCTTCCGGGTCGTCGCCCAGCGAAATGGCGCAGACCCCCAATGACGTGGCGGCGACCAGGATGGCGCCCAGCGCGCACTCGCCCAATGCGAAGCGGATCGTCACCTGCGCGCCGCCGGTCCGGTATTGCGCGGGCTTCATGCCCAGGGCCTGCTGCGCATCGGCATAGAACCGGCCATTGGACTGGTAGCCCGCGTCGTACAGGGCCTGCGTCACAGTCGCGGCGACAGGCAGCCGATCGCGCACCCGCTCGGTGCGCTGCGCCTGCGCATACGCATGCGGCGTGACCCCCACGATGGCCTTGAACAGACGATGGAAATGGTACGGGCTCAGGCCGACCGCCCGCGCCAGAGCCGCGAGGCCAGGTACGGGATCGGTACTTTCGATGAGCCGGCAGGCACGGGCGACGCGTTCGGCCTGCCGCAACGGGAGTGCGGGCTCGGTCGGCCGGCAGCGCAGACAGGCCCGAAAACCGGCGGCTTCGGCCTGCGCCGCACTGTCGTGAAAGGCCACGTTCTCACGCCGTGCGGGCCGTGAAGGACAGGATGGCCGGCAGTAGATGCCAGTGCTGCGAACGCTGTAGAAAAATCGACCATCGGCTCGCGCGTCGCGATTCTGCACCGCCTGCCAGCGCGGGACGTCGGTGAGGTATGGCGGGTAATCGGGGGCTTCCAAGACGGACGACGCGAAGGCGGTGGTGAGAACGGTCATGGTATCTCCTTGGGCGATGAGCCAAGTAAATCGTTGCGACCTGATTCTCGGCACTGCCTGCAAAGCGCGCATCTCGGGTCTTGCTTTGAAATCCACATGCCGTCTGCCGTCTGCCAGCTCGGCTTGCCGGCAGCTGGTGCGGGCGCCACCCGGGGCGCCCGCACCTGCCTTCGAGTCAGCCCTGCGTGCGCGTCAGCGCCTGCGCGAAATCGGCCTGCAGGTCTTCGAAATCTTCGATGCCCACCGACAGCCGGATCACCGACTCGCCGATGCCCATCTGCGCGCGCTGCGCGGCGCCCATCTCGAAGAAGATGGTGTGGGCGACAGGTATTGCCAGCGTGCGTGTATCGCCGAGGTGGCTCGACTTGATCACGATTTCGAGGGCATCGAGAAAGTCGAAACAATCGATTCCGTGGCGTAATTCGAAACTCATCAAAGCCCCGAACCGGCGAAACAATTGGCGCGCACGCGCATGCTGGGGATGGCTCTCGAGTCCCGGATAAGCGACCCGCGCCACGCCCGGCTGGACCTCCAGCCACTGCGCAAGACGCAGCGCGTTGTCGCAGGCCTTTTCCATGCGCAGGGCCAGCGTCTCGGCGCCGATCGCGATGCGATGCGCATGTTCGGCAGACAGCGTTGCGCCGACGTCGCGCAGCCCTTTCTTACGGATCTGCTGCATGCCCCAGCCGGCCGGATTGCCCTTTTTATAGGCAGGCGCGATATGCGGGTAGGCCGACCAGTCGAACAGCCCGGTGTCTGAAACCGCCCCGCCCAGCGCGTTGCCGTGCCCGCCAATGATCTTGGTCAGAGAATTCACCACCAGTGACGCCTTGACGCTGCGCGGCAGAAAGAGCCACGGTGAGGTCATGGTGTTGTCGACCACGTAGAGCACGCCGCGCGCCGCGCAGAGCTCGCCGATACCGGCCAGATCAGCCACCTGCGTGGCCGGATTGGCGATGGACTCGACGAACACCAGACGGGTATTGGGGCGCAGCGCGGCTTCGATGTGAGCCGCGTCAGTGCCATCGGCCAGGCTCACCTCGATACCCATCGCCGCCAGGGTCTGCAGCAAGCTGTTGGTATTGCCGAACAGAAACTGGCTGGCCACCAGGTGATCGCCCTTGCGCAGCAGCGCCAGCAGCATCGAGCCGATCGCCGCCATGCCGGTCGCGAAGCACACGGTCCCGATGGCCTGCTCCATCAGCGAAACCTTGGCCTCCAGCGCGGCAGTGGTGGGATTGCCCTGCCGGCCGTACACGTGGCCGGGCCGTTCGCCCTGAAAAACCGCCGCGAGATCGCGCGATTTGCGATAACCGAATGCCACCGCCTGGTGCATCGGTTTCTGGACAGCGCCGTGTTCGATCTCCG
>JAYVOV010000142.1:0-2354 GCA_043757735.1 Burkholderiaceae bacterium | reverse complement strand
CGAAATTCTGTGTTGCACCGCAGCGTCAAAATGATCTCTGCGCCTGGCCATAGAAGCGTCCGGCGCAAACGCACCAGCATGACGACATCAATGATTTCGCCCCAGGGCAGACAGCACGCCCTGCATCGACAGCATGGGTTCACCGCACGAGTTCGATGCCCTTGTTCGCCCGGCTGCCGGGCGCGCGCCAGACTGCGGGGGGTGGGTGCCGGCTGGGTTCATCGTTTGTCTGCCTCCGGGATCCCTCGCAGGATTGACAGCATGCCGCGCCCGTGACTTTCCTCAAGCTGACGATTCGCGCCCGCGCGGATGTGCGAGCACCGCCGGGTTCACGACATTGACCGGCACGCCGGCTGCGAAAGCGGCGATCTGATTAAAGATGTCAGTGAACTGGTGTTCGTATTCGTCGTGGGTGACATAGCCGATGTGCGGCGTGCAGATCACATTGGCCATGGCCAGCAGCGGGTGAGTCGGGTCGACCAGCGGCTCCTGCTCGAAGACATCAACCGCGGCCATGCCGGGCCGACCGGCGTTCAAGGCCGCCTCCAGTGCCCCGGCCGCGATTAGTGGTGCGCGGCTGGTGTTCACGAGCAAGGCCTCTGGTTTCATCAGGGCCAGGTCAGCCGCAGTGACGATTGCGCGGGTCGCCGGCACCAGGCGCATGTGCAGCGACACCACATCGCAGGTTGCGAAGAAATGCTCCTTGTCCAAGGCAGGTTCAAAACCATCGAGGGCTGCACGGCGCAGCGAATCTGCGCGCGCCCAGACCAGGATCTTCATGCCGAACGCTTTGCCATAGTCGGCCACCACCCGACCGATGCGGCCGTAGCCGTAAATGCCCAGGGTCTTGCCGCGTGCGCTGCGCCCGACCCCGATCTGCCATGTCCCGGCCCGCAAAGCCGCCATCTGCTGCGGGATTTGGCGCATCGCCGAGAGGATCAGCGCGAATGTCAGTTCGGCCGCGGCGTACGACGGTGTGCCGGGGTGCTGATCTGCGGACACGATGACGCCGAGCCGGGTGCAGGCGTCGATGTCGATGTGTGGAAATACGCTGCGCTGACTGATCAGCCGTAGTTCGGGCAGACGTTCGAGCAGCGCTTCGCGGATCTGGGTGCGCTCGCGGATCAGCACCAGCGCCTCGGCGCCGGCCAGCCGCTCGGCCAGCGTGTCGATATCCTGTACGTGATCGTTCCAGATCGTCACGGCGTGGCCGGCAAGCCGCTCGAAACAGGGCAGGTGGCGCACGGTGTCAAAATAGTCATCGAGGATCGTGATGTTCATGACGTTGCTCCGGTAGGCCGGTGGTGGCAGAAACGGATTCTCCGCGCACAAATTCAAGGGAATTCGGGACGGCGTAAAAGGCCGTTACAGTTCTGATTCATGAATTTTACCCATGAACACCGATAGGCCGTGTGTGCGTCTGCTTGAACAGTCTGCCCCGGCTGGACGGTGCTTTGGACAACGCGAGCCGGCACCTGAACGCGCGCTACGAGACGATTCTGCACGGACGTCGAGCCGACGCGCCGTCGGTGGCTGGTACGCCAGCCCTTCAAGTCTGCTGCACCAGCTTGCCAAGCTTGCGCTGCGCCTGCAGACCCTTGTCTGCAGCCTTGTTCGAGAGATAGTGTCGCCCGAAACCGTGTCACGCTTGGACATGACTTTCAGGAATGTCAGGTGAACGACCTTGTGAAACTGCTCGCCGAGCATGTTGTGCTCGGCGAGCCCCTGCCTTTCGACGCGCTCGACGGCCGTGGCATGCTGCTGCTGAAAAAGGGCGTTGTCGTGGCGAGCGAAAGCCAGCTCGAGCGTCTGCTTGAGCGTGGCATGTATGTGGGCGGGACCGAGTTCGCCGCCCTCTTCGGCGAGCAGACGCCGGCGCGGCTCGCCGTGCAGCCGGTTGTGCTGGTGAGCGCCTGGGGTCGGCTGCTGAAACTCCAGGCAGATCTCGCGGCGCTCCTGGCCGCGGTCGCCGCTGGCAGCGCCAGTGGCATTCAGCCGACCCTCGTCGCGATGGCGCTGGAGGTGCGCGACTTGTGCTCGCTCGACGCCGACGCGATGCTGGCGTCTATTTCGCTGCTGCGTCACCCGAGCTACAGTGCGCGGCACGCGTTGTGCACGGCGCTGCTGCTTGAACTGATGCTGCGACATACGCCCGTGCCTGACGCGCAGCGCCAGAGCGTGGTGGCCGGTGCATTGCTGATGAACGCGGGCATGCTGGCTCTGCAGGACGAACTCTATTCCCAAAAAGACCCGCTGACCGATGCCCAGAAGGTTTTGGTCGAAGCTCACCCGCTCGAGGGCGACCGGCTTCTCAGGGCTGCGGGCGCGGACGATGAGGTGACACTGACGGCGGT
>JAYVOV010000141.1:0-2356 GCA_043757735.1 Burkholderiaceae bacterium | reverse complement strand
AACGCGTGGTGAATGGCGGCGAAACCAACTATGTGACCGCAACCTTGGCGGTTTATCTGAGCGTCTACAACGTCTTCACCAACCTGCTGGCACTGCTGGGCATTGTCGGCGGCAACCGCGACTGAGCCCGTTGCCTTCAGCCCGTCCGCGCATCCGCCTCGAAACCCACTTCGACGGGCGGGTGTTCCGCTGTTACGCCGATCGCCCCGCCGACACCTGGGCGCTGTTCGAGGGAGCGATGGCGACCAACCCGAACGGTGAAGCGCTGGTCGACCCGGTCGAGCGGCTTACCTGGGCCGAACTGGCCCGGCGCGCCGACGAAATCGCCGCCGGGTTCACCCGGGCTGGCGTCGCCCCGGGCGACCGGGTCGGGCTGCTGGTCGGTAATCGCAATGCATTCGTGACCGCTCTGGCGGGGCTGCTGCGGATCGGCGCCATCGCCGTGCCAATGGGCACCCGCCTGCAGACGCCTGAAATCGCCTACATCCTGGACCACTGCGGCGCGGTCGCACTGGTGCACGACGCCGACCTGACGGACCGGCTGCCCGCCGCCGCTGAGCTGCCGCAACTCCGACTCCGCTGGGTCGATCCGCCGCGCGAGTCTTCTGCTGCCGCTTTGAGCGCCCTGAGCGCGCGCCCCGACGTCCGCGAAGAAGATACGGCGATCATCCTGTACACCTCGGGCACGACCGGGCAGCCCAAGGGCGCGATGCTCACCCATCTGAACCTCGTCCATTCGGCGCTGCACTTCCGGTACAGCATGGGCCTCGGCGCAGGCGAACGATCACTGATGGCGGTGCCGGCCAGCCATGTCACCGGCGTGGTGGCGATCATCCTGGCAATGTGGGATGCCGGCGGCTGCATCGTGGTGATGCCCGAATTCAAGGCCGCGCGCTTCATCGCCCTCGCCGCGCGCGAGCGGATCACCCACACCATCCTGGTGCCAGCCATGTACAACCTGGTCCTGATGCAGCCGGACTTCGAAAGCGCGGACCTCTCCGCGTGGCGGATCGGCGGCTATGGTGGCGCGCCGATGCCGGAACCCACGATCCGCGCGCTGGCGCAGCGCCTGCCCGGCCTGGGGCTGGTGAACGCCTATGGCGCGACCGAATGCACCTCGCCGGCAACCCTGCTGCCGCACGAACAGGCTGCGGCGCGCCCGGACAGCGTTGGCTACGGCCTGCCCTGCGCCGAATTGCGTGTGATGGACGAACACGGCCGCGAGGTGCCCAACGGCGAAGCCGGCGAACTCTGGATCCGCGGCCCGATGGTCGTGCCCGGGTACTGGCGCAATCCGGCAGCAACTCACGCTTCTTTTTGCGCCGGCTACTGGAAATCGGGCGATGTCGGGTCGATCGATGACGAAGGCTTCGTCAAAGTATTCGACCGCCTCAAGGACATGCTCAACCGCGGTGGCTACAAGGTGTTCTCGGCCGAAGTCGAGAACGTGCTGGCCAGCTGCCCGGGCATCGTCGAGAGCGCCATCGTCGGCAGGCCTTGCCCGGTTCTGGGCGAACGGGTGCATGCGTTCATCGGGCGCAGCGACCCAAGCCTCGACGTCGCACGGGTGCGCGAGTTCTGCATCGCCCGCCTCGCCGACTACAAGGTGCCCGAAACCTTCACTTTCAGCGACCAGCCATTGCCGCGAAACGCCAACGGCAAACTGCTCAAGCGCGTGATGCGCGAACAATTGCTCGGCGAGCCCGGGCCGGCCAGCCCTGCCGGCTCAGGCGGGCGCTGACAACTCGGCGGATTCGAACACCGCCATCGACTCGACGTGCGAGGTGTGGGGGAACATGTTCACCACGCCCGCAGCCTTGAGCTGATAACCCCCGGTGTGCACCAGCAGCGAGGCGTCTCGGGCCAGGGTGGCGGGATTGCACGAAACATAGAGAATGCGCGGAATCTTCCAGGGGTCTTCGGCGATCGCCTTGGCCAGTTCGAGCGCGCCTTCACGCGGCGGGTCGATCAGCAGACGATCAAAATTACCCAGCGCCTGCCAGGCGGGGAGCGTCATGTTGAACAGATTGGCCGCCTGAAACCGGGTCTTGTCCGCCAGCCCATTGGCAGCCGCATTGGCGGCGGCGCGGGTGGCCAGCGTGGCGCTGCCTTCGATGCCCAGCACCTCCCGGGCGCGGCGCGCCAGCGGCAGGCTGAAATTGCCCAGGCCGCAGAACAGATCTGCGACCCGGTGCTGAGGCTGCGGATCGAGCAGACGCACCGCGCGCGACACCAGCACTTCGTTGATCTGATGGTTGACCTGGGTGAAGTCGGTGGGGGCGAACGGCATCACCACGTCGAACTCCGGCAGCCGATAGGCAAGGCGCGAGCGCGGCGGATTCGTGTCGTCGGTCCC
>JAYVOV010000140.1:0-31297 GCA_043757735.1 Burkholderiaceae bacterium | reverse complement strand
GCGGGCGGGCGGGCGGGCGGGCGGGCGGGCGGGAGAATCAATGCGCCCGCCCCGCCGCAGGAGGGTCAGAAGCGGTAAGGCAGATTGTAGTGATACTGGATTTGCCCCCCGTAGACCAGCGACGCGCTCTTGCAGTAATACTGCTCCAGCAGAACCAGCTGGGCGCCGGTGTAGCAGCAGCCGAGGCTGCCGTCCGAATACGAAACGGTGATCGACGGATCGCAGTATTCCGGCCGGATATGGGTGGTGGGCGCCGGCGGCGTGGC
Organism: Burkholderiaceae bacterium; assembly: GCA_043757735.1. Classification (GTDB taxonomy): domain Bacteria; phylum Pseudomonadota; class Gammaproteobacteria; order Burkholderiales; family Burkholderiaceae_E; genus Quisquiliibacterium. The sequence continues at coordinate 31,031 of JAYVOV010000140.1, read as the reverse complement.
CAGCTGGATCAGCCCCGGGGTGGCGTAACGCTCGGCGGCTATCTGCAGCGCCTGGGTCAGCGCGACCGACAGCGTCGGGATGTCGGTCAGCCCGAAGGCTGTCAGCGAGGGGTCAGCGCCGCTGAGCGAATAGACCCGGCTCTGGGGGCTGATCACCGGCACGCCGTTGACCTGGGCATCGAGAATGCCGTCGGTCAGATCGAGCGCCAGCTGGCGGGTGAAATCACGCCCCGGCGTGGTGGTGGCGGTCAAGCCGCTGCGCGTGGCGGCGACCTGATTGCTGAAGTTCTGCGCGGCCACCGCGAACGACGCGAGCAGCAGCGCATAGGCGCCGTTCTCGTTGTTTGGCAGCGAATTGGCCGGCGTGCCGATGCCCAGGACCTGCGGCATCCGGGTGATGTCGGCCAGCAGCACGCCGATGGGAACGTAGCGATTGATCAGGTTGCGGATGAAGACGTGGACCTGCTCGATCCGGGCGTCGGTGAGGATTGCGGCGATGTTCTGCTCGCGGCTGGCGCCAGGTGTGCTCCAGAGCGCCAGCGCACGGCGAAACGCCGCGTCGGTCAGCACGGTGGCGCCGTAGTTGCGCCGCACGCTGCGCGACGGCAGCAGCAGATTGAGTTCGTCGCCCACGCCGAAGCTGCGCAGGGTGCCGGTCGCCTCGTCGAAGTAAGTGCCGCCGGGCTGACCCTTGAAGACCAGCCACAGCGGGCCGGCATAGCTGCCCGCGCGCAAGGTGATCATGCCGGAGAGTGCGCCGACCGGCGCCGTGCCCAGCAGCTTCAGCCCGCCATCGAGCGGCCGCCAGACCTCGACGATGGCACCCGCGAGCTGGCCGTCCGAGGCACCGACACCGTCGGCGCCGGCACCGGCGCTGCCATCGGCCCCGTCGGCGCCGTCGCCACCGCCGCCGCAGCCATCCTGGAAGTCGGCGCAAGCGGAGGGCCGGCCGCTGAGCACCTGCAGCTCAAACCCGGAAGGGGCCGGCACGCAGCGGTTGCGCGACTCCTGGAAGATCCAGCCGCTGGCGTTGCAGACGCAGGCGCTGCCCGACTGCGCGGCTTCGAGCGGACAGGCGGGTCTGCAGACGCCGGCGGCGGCATCGAATCGGCCGCTGTCCGGACACAGGCAGCTGTTGCCCTGGCGGAGCGAGCCGCTCGGGCAGGTCAGCACCGCCAGGCAGGCGTTGCTTGCGCTGTCATAGGTGAACTGCGCCCCGCCGCAGGCGCAGGTGCCGCCCGTGAGCGCGGCGCCAGCCGGACAAGGCGCCCGGCAGGTACCGGTGGTGGTGTCATAGACCTGGCTTTTATTGGCGCACACGCAGGCACCCGCGAGCGCGGTAGCGTCGCTCGAGCAGGCCAGCGGCACCGGTGCGGGCTCACCCGGCGGCCGGATGGCCGTGGCCGGCGTATAGAAAGCGACGCCTTCGGCCCGCCAGAGCCCGGTGCTGACCGCGGCCGAGACCTCTGCCGGACTGACGGTGTACAGATAGGCGCCATTGACCAGATTGGCCAGGCGCAGCACCGGCAGCACGTTGGGTGTCTGTGAATCGACCACGTTGAAGGTTGAACCCTCGAAGCGCAGGTCGGGGCGGTTCTGCTGGATGGAATCGCGCTCTTCGGCGCTGGCGGTGTAGAAGTAGCCACCGTTGGCCAGGTTCGCGAAGCGGTAGACGGGCACCCCACCCGCGCCGGACTTGAGGCGCAGAAAACCCACGCCCTCATAGCGAAACTCCGGAAAATTGGCCAGAACCAGGTCGCGCTCGCCAAGGTTTCCAGTGAAGAAATAAGCACCGGTGGTCTTGGCAAAACGGTAGACCTCGCCGGTGGTCTGCACGACAGACTTCTCGGTGACGGCCGGTGCGGTGACTGTTCCAGCCGCATTCTCGCCACGACCCGGCGTGCTGTCGCCGCACGCCGCCAGCAGGCAGGCTGCCAGGGTGGCGATCAGACCGAATCGGTGCAGAAGTCTGGTCAGTGGGAAAGTTCGCATCGTGGCGGGGCTCGGTCAGGGAGAAGGCCAGGCGTGGCCGACACTATCGTCCCGTCGACGGTGAACGACGAAGGCTGGTCGGTGCGCTTGCCGCAGCGGTGAAAAACAATGTTAGCAGGTGGGATTCAACTGCGGCAGGCGCCCAGACGCCCGGCCAGCGCATCGCGCACCGCGCACCCTGCCCGCCACAGCCGCTCGGTGCGCTGCGGCAGCAGGAACAGCGAAAACAACACAACGCTCACCGCCCGAAACAGCAACTGGGCGCGCAGGCGCGCATCGATGCTCGGGCGTCCGGCCAGCCAGATCGAGTTGCGGACCATGTAGTAGTGGCGCAGCGGCCGGTGGTGAGGAAACCAGCGCCAGCGCCCAATCCACATCCAACTGCCACCGTCGCCGAGCCGGTGCTCCAGGTGCGCCTGACGTGCAATCCGCAGGCCCCAGCCGGCGGCACGCGCGCGCAGGCACCACTCGGTGTCGATATGGTCGATGAACAGCGCCGCCCGCATGCCGCCCACCGCCACCCAGGCCGCGCGCGGGATCAGCATGCCCGAGGCAATCATGAACGCACAGGGGCTCCAGCGCGGCGCGGTGGTGACCGGCTCAGGCGCAACCGACAATGCCAGTGCGGGGGGTACGCCGACAATTGGAAACGGCCGCCCGGTGAATGCATCGACAGGCCTCGGACCGACTGCGGCAACCGGCCGCGCACCCGCCAGCGCCAGCACCGCGGCCAGTTCGGCGACCATGCCCGGCTGTGGCTCGCTGTCCTGGTCCATCAGCAGGACCGCGTCGAATCCGGCACGCCAGGCCCAGCGCGCGCCCAGGTTCTGAGTCCAGGCAAGTCCGCGGTTGACGCGGCAACGGTGCCGGCGGACACGACCACGCCCGTCGGCCAGGGTGTCGCCAGCGCCGCAATGGGCGCCCGCACGGTGGCCCGGCGCGCCGTCGGCGGGTTCGGCCCCGCTGCCCGGACTGGCGTTGTCCAGCAGCAGCACCTGGTCCACCTGGGTGGCCAGGGCGTCGAGTACGCGCGCCAGCAGTTCGGGCTGGGGCAGATAGGCGACCACGACCGCGCAGATGCGCAGACTCGGCCGCCCCGCTTCGGCGGGCTCAGGCGGCATGACCAGGACTGCTTTGCGGACTGTTTTTCGGGCCGCCTTCTGGACTGCTTTCCGGACCGCTTTCCGGACTGCTTTCCGGGCCGCTTTCCGAGGCCTCAGCCAGCCAGGCGGCGCGCAGCGGTGCGATGAAGTCGAACGGCGCCCGCACTTGGGCAAACGTCCCGGCCGGATCCGACCAGCCCTGCCCTGCGGAAAGCTCGAACCGGGCAACAAGCTGCGACAGACCCGCGGCAATCGCCTGCGGCGTGGGCTCCGGCAGATCATGGATGTTGGGATGCTGCCCGCCCAGCGCCTTGCCTTCGAACCGGTTGGTGAGCACCCGCATACCGAAGGCGGCCATCTCCAGCGGCGGATAACTGGGGTGCGGCGAGAGCATCAGACCGATGCCGATCGCCGACCCGTGCATGAGGGCCGCGTATTCAGGCAGTCCAACCTTGCCGCGCGCGCCGAGCATCACCGGCCGCGCGCCGCCGGGCGGGGCACCGAGCGACAGGTCGGGGTGGGCCTCGCCCAGCGAGACAATCTCCCAGCGGCTGGCGGTCGGGTCGGCGGCCACCCACTGGCGCAGCCCCTGCACGATGAGTGCAAATGCGTTTCTGGGCACGCTGGGGCGGCCGTAGATCAGGATGCGGCGCTGGCGCGGCGTTGTGGTCGGCGTTGTGGTCGCCAGACAGGCAGCGAGCTCGGCATTGAGCGCGGGCTCGAACACGAACTCATGCGCGAAGGCAGCGTGACGCGCGCCCACGTACCGGCGCAAACCGCCAGTGTTGAATACGGCGATGGCCTCGTCGCCGAACCCATAGGTCTGGTCGGCCAGCGCGAACCGGGCCGACCAGGGGTAGAAACCCGGCTCGTAATCCTGGATCAGGTAGATGAAAGGATGGGCGCGCGGCAATCCGAATGCCTGCTGCTGCCAGCGGGCGAGTGACCGGGCGTGATGCGCGGTCCACCAGGCAGTGGCCATGAAGCGGTCATTGGCGTGAATCGGCAGCGTGCGGCCGCTGCGATCGGCCATCGGAATCAGTACCGGCGCGCCGCCACGCGCCGGGTTGGCCGCCTGCAGGCTGTCGAGCGTGGCCACCTCCCAGCCGGCAAAGCGCTTCGGATCGACCGCTTCGAGTTCGCGCTCGTCGGTGACCAGGATGCGCCGTTGTTCGCCGCGATGCAGGGCTTCGAACAAGGCCAGCGCGGTGGCCGCACCGCCGAACACATGCCGCGGCGAGGCACCGGGCAGCAGCAGGTTGAGGCGCGGTGGCGGGGTTTGCATATCCGGTCGCCGGCCGGCGCGCGCGCCCGGGCCGCGGTTCGATGGCGACCCGTTCGATGGCGACCCGTTCGATGGCCCATCGGCACCCGCTTCGTCACGACGGGCGACTATCGGCGTGAGCTCCGGCAGATCGACCTCGAAGACGCGCTCGGCGACAAAAGCCTCATGCAGGCTGCGCGCCAGACGCCGCACGGGCGGCACCCGGGTCATCAGGGCACGTGCCGCGCGCAGCGCCCAGCTCGACCCGCTCATCGCACCGCGAGGCCGGCCGCGCCCCGCACCTCGTCGGCGAACGGATAGGTCTGCCCGGTCCCGGAGAACAATGACTTCGCGGGTCGGGCCACCGGCACCACCGGCTGCTCGCGCCAGGGCGCTGCCAGTTCGTGCAGGGCCCGGCCGATCGCCTCCGGCGTGGCGCTGTGCAGCGCCACGATCGCCGGCGAGCGCGTCGACAGATCTTTGTTGGCGAAAGTATTGGTGATGGTCCGCACACCGAACTCGGCCATTTCCAGCGGCGGGTAGCTGGGATGCGGCGAATACATCAGCGAGACGCCCAGCGCTGATTCAGCCAGCGTCTGCGCGTATTCCTCCAGCGTCAGCTTGCCGCAGGAACGGATCTGGTTGCCATGATGCAGGCCGACCGGGCCGTGCGCCTCGCCCAGAGAGCTGATCTGCCACTGCGCCGACTGCGGGTCGATCGCGCTCCAGTGACGCACCCCCTGGCAGACCAGCTCGAACGCGTTGCGCGGCACACTGGGCCGGCCGTAGACGATCAGCCGGCGACGCTTCTGGAACACCGCCTGACCGGCGTGCCAGGTGGCCAGCGTCGCGTTCAGGCGCGGCTCGAAGGCCCAGGTCCGGGTGAATCGGTAGCCCTGGGCGTCGAAATAGTCGCGCAGCAGCCCGGTGTTGAACACGCCCAGCATCGGACCTTCGAATTCATAAGTGCTCTGCGCCAGCGTGTAGCGGGTCGACCAGGGATAGAAGCCGGGCTCGTGGTCCTGCACCAGATAGATGAAGGCACGCATCGGCCGGCCGTAGGTCTGCGCCTGCCAGGGCAGCACGCGCTGGGCGACATAGGCGGTCCACCAGGCGGTGGCGACGAACACATCGTGCTCGCGGATCGCCAGCGTGCGGAAACCGCGCTCGGCGAAGGGCACGATGATGCGTCCGCCGCCTTGGGTTTCATCTTCGTCGCCGGGCTCGACCGAGCGCCAGCCCGCCAGCAGGGCCGGCAAGGTCTCGGGGCGATAGCCCTGGTCGGTCAGGATGATGCGGGCATCGACATCGTCGCCGATCAGCTCCAGATAGAACTGCAGCGCGGTCAGGATGCCGCCGAAGACATGTTCGGGCTTGAGCGTGGGCAGCAGCAGGTTCACCCGCGGCCGGGTCACCGGCGAGCGCCGGCCCTGGATGAGGGTGGCCTCGAAGATCTCGATCTGCGGCGACTCGGCATCAGCACCGCCACCGGCGCCGGCACCGGCAGCGGCACCGGCATCAGAGCCGGCGCCACCCCTGGGCAGGGCAACCCGTCTCGCCAGTCCGGCCAGCACCGGATGTGTGCGCAGACCGGTGCGCAGCGCCAGCGGCAGTGATCGCCACAGGCCTCGTGCCAGACGCCGCATCATCGCTGCCCCCGCTCACCGCCGAACCCAGCCGCACTCATGCCGCCGCCGGATGCCGCGGCGTGGGCGAACTGTGCTTGCGCGACAGATTGGCGTTGAAGAACGGGTCGAGGCCCAGCCGGTAGGGCGCGTATTTCAGATCGCTCTGGATGAAGTCGACGTCGGGCACGAACGATGTGCGCGTCTTGGACTCATGGTGATACAGCTGCACGGTGGCCAGGTAGACATTCTGCAGACCACGCTTGTGCGCGCGGATGCCGATCTCGACATCCGAGCCGCAGATCTCGAAAGATTCGTCCCAGCCGCCCAGCGCGTCGAAGGTATCGCGCGCGATCACCACGCAGGCGCCGGTGCTGGCCAGCACATTGCGGGTCAGCACGTTGGAGACGAACGGGCCCGGCAGGTGCGCGGGCGCTTCGGCCTTGAACACATGATCGGCCCAGCCGCCCATGCCCACCACCACGCCGGCGTGCTGCAGACTGCCGTCGCCATAGCGCAGCTGCGCGCCCACGGTGGCCACGTCGGGCAGACGGGCCCACTGCATCAGCTGCTCCAGCCAATCAGCGGAGATCACCTCGGTATCGTTGTTCAGGAACACGAACACGTCGCCACGGGCCGCCCGCACGCCGACATTGTTCAGGCGCGACCAGTTGAACGGGATGGCCGCCGGCAGCACCTTCACGCGCGCGTCTTCGCGCTGGATTCGCTCGAACCATTCGAAGGTTTCAGGCTCGCTGGAATTGTTGTCCAGGATCAGCACCTCGAAATTCGGCCAGCTCGAGCGCGTCAGGATGCTGCGCACGCAGGCCTCGAGCAGATCGGGCTTGTCTTTGGTGGGGATGATGATGGACGCCATGCATTGCGCCGGCAGCTTGAAGCGCGGCTGGTAGGTGAACAGATGTTCGCCGTCGTCGACCCGCTCGAAATGATCCGGGTAGCGCCGCTGCAGGTGCGCCGCCAGCGCCAGCCGGCCGGCCTCGTGCGCATAGGGCTTGGCTTGGGCATTGATCGCGGTGGAGCCGGCATGCAGGCGCCAGTGATACAGCACCCGGGGCACGTGCACGATGGCACGGGTGCGCTCGCTGGCGCGCAGGATCAGGTCGTAATCCTGGCTGCCATCGGTGCCGTCGCGAAAGCCGCCCAGGGCCCGCATCAGGTCGGCGCGCAAAGCGAGCAGATGGCCGATGTAGTTCTGTGTGGCGAGCAGCGCGGGCGAAAAATCCGGCTTGAAAAACGGCAGGCAGCGCAGTCCGGCTTGGTCGAGCTTGTCCTCGTCGCTGTAGAGCACCTGCGCCTCGGGCTCGCGCGCCAGGGTCTGTGCAAACGCCAGCAGTGCATGCGGCGCCAGGCGGTCATCGTGATCGAGCAGCACGATCCAGTCGCCACGCGCCTGCGCCAGGGCATCGTTGCTGGTGGCAACTATCTGGCCGTTGCTGGGGTGGCGCCGCAGCCGCACCCGACCGGCCTGGAAACCTGCCTGCTCGTCAGCCAGGCGCGAGGTGATCCGGGTGGCCAGTGCGCGCGCGGTGTCGACGCGATCAGAGGCGTCATCGCACAGGCACAACTCCCAATGCGGGTAGGCCTGGGCGAACACCGAATCGAGCATCTCGCAGAGCATGTCGGGATCGGTGTTGTACAGCGGCACGATGATTGAAAACCGCGGCGCGTCGGGCGCCTGCGCCAGCGCTTGCGCCGTGCTGTCGCAGCCCGATGCCTGCGCTTGTTCAGCAGCCAGCCATTGCAGGTAGGCGGCGGTGCAGCGCGCGGAGATCGGCCCCAGACCGGCTGATGCAATGGCATTGCCGTCAGGCATCGGCGGACTCGGCCCATTGCGGCCGGCCGCACCGGTCGCACCGGTCGCACCGACCGACACCGCCGAGGACGCGCCACGCAGGCCGCGCAGCAGGCGGCCGGCGCCGCCACGCGCCAGCCGCAGCGACTTGTGCAGCACCGGCACCTGCCGGCTCGCGTTCATGGCGCGCCGCATTGGCGCGGTGATGCGCCAGGAGCTCGACGCCTGCATCGCGCGCACCGTGTGCTGAGCCTGCGCCAGCGCCACCGCCAGTTCGGCCACCTGGGCCCGCTGACGCTCGAGCGCCGGCACCAGGCGGGCACTTTCGGCCTGCGCCTGCGCGAACTCGGCCTCGACCGTATCGCGCCGATCGCGCAGAGCGCCGATTTCAACCCAGGCTTCGTCGTGAGCCTTCTGGACCCGCACGACGGTCTCGCGTTCGGCCTGGACCAGTGCCACGTGCTCGCGCAGCTGCTGCTCGTACCAGATGTTCTGCTGGCGGACGGTTTCCAGCTCCTCATCCCGGCGGCGCGTCTGCTCAGCATGGGCGAGCTGCGCCAGCTTGAGCGCGTGCTCGCGATTCGCCGATTCCTTGCGGCGCAGGAATCGATCGATCAGGCGCAGGCGCGCCAGCGGCCGCGCCAGCCGCGGCCCCTGCGACGCCACCAGCGCAGCGCGCAGCAGATGCCCCGCTTCCAGATGATTGCGGATCTCGCCCGACAAAATGGTGTTGGCGCCATGCAGCCGATAGTCGAGCAGCGGCTCGTCGGCAAGGAACACGAAGCCTTCCGGGTTGTGGATCGCGGCGCGCAGCGCGTAGTCCCAATCGAGCACATAGCGGTAGGGTCTGAAGGGGCCCAGCGACTCGAACAGAGCCCGGTCGGCGAACAGGTTCGAGGTGGATATCGCGAAGTTGCCCCAGAGCAGCGCGGCGAGCGGCTGCGGCTGTCGCTGCCAGGCATCGCGGATCTGCGCGTGCATGCGCAGCCACGGGTGATCGGGGTCAGTGACCGGCAGGCCGGCCGCGTCGATCAGACGGATGCCGGTGACCGCGAAGAACGGCCCGGGACGAGACTGCGCCAGCGTCACCAGCCGGCTCAGCCGACCGGGGCGGAAACGATCGTCTGAATTCAGGATCGTCACGTACCGGCCACGCGCCATCGCGATGCCGCGGTTGATCGTGGCGTGCGAGCCGGCATTTTCCTGACGCTCGAAGCGGATCCGCGGATCGGAAAACCCCGCGATCACCTCGGCGGTCCGGTCGCGCGACCCGTCATCGATGATGATCAGCTCGAGATCGACGTCTTGCGCCAGTGCGCTCTCGATCGCCTCGCCGACATAGGCCTCGTGGTTGTAGGCCGGCAGCACGATGCTCACCAGGACAGTGGGCTCGTCGACAAAATGGAAATGACTCGAACGCATGCTCAGGGGGCTCTGGAATCGACCAGCGGACGCAGGTAGCGACCGCGCAGGGACAGGAAAGGCCGCTCGATCAGCCGCCAGGTGGGCCAGGCCGCCAGCAGCGCCAGGGGCAGCGCGACCAGAACCGCATTCAAGGCGGCCGAGCGGATCGGGTCGGCAGACAGCGGCAACACACCGCCCGCCTTGTGCAGAACCGACAGCACGAAGTTGTGCATCACATAAATGGAAAAACTCATGGCGCCCAGGCCGGCCAGCCAGGCTTCGAGACGGCCGGGCAATCGCCAGCGGCAGCGCAGCCAGGCCAGCATCACCCAGGCCCAGGCGATGGCCTCCAGTGTGGTCCAGACGATCCACCACGCCGCATCGAGCCGGGTGTGGCCGCCCTGCCGATTGAACCAGTGCAGCACGACCAGCAGCGTGAAGATCGCCAGCGGCAGCTGCAGCCGATGGCGCGCCAGGCTGGGGCGGCTCATGAACGCGTACGCCGCCAGCATGCCGATCAGGAACTGGTCGAGCCGTCCGAAGATCGACTCATAGGCAATGAAGCGCACGCTGCCATACAACACAAAAATGCCCGCTCTGATCGCCACCAGCAGCACGATCCAGCCGAGCAGATAGCGCGTGCCATGCCGATCGGCAAAGGCCTTCAGGAACGGGAAGATCAGGTAGAACTGGCACTCGACCCAGATGGTCCACAGCTGCACGAAATGCGGGTTCTGCGCGACGCTGGATGCCCGAAACGGCAGCAGCCACTCCAGGTAGGTGAGCGCGCCGTAGTTCAGGTGCTCGTTCCAGGTGCCCAGCGAGAGCGTCAGGAACACCGCGAACACGTACAAGGGGTAGATGCGCACCAGCCGGTTGCGCAGAAAGCCCGCGTAATCGATGGTGCTGCCGTGGCTGATCACGGTGAAGATGAAACCGCTGATCACCATGAACAGGCCAATGCCGGTGTGGCCTTCATCGATCAGCGACAGCAGCGGGTTGTCGGGTTTGAGATCGCCCACCTGCCGGTGGAACGCATGGAAACACACCACCAGTGCCGCTGCCAGCAGCCGCAGGTGGTCCAGACGCTCGAGGTACGCGGTCTGATCGCTACGCATGACCACCCATTGTTTTGGCCGGGACGCCGGCCACGGTTGCACCGGCTGGCACAGGGCGTGTCACGACTGCGCCGGCGCCGGCCACCGCGCCCTCGCCCAGCGCAACACCGGGCAGGACCATCGCGCCCATGCCGATGCTCACGCCACGGGCGGCACGCGCGCCGCCGGCCATGCGCGCGCCGGGCCCCAGGGTGACGCCGTCCTCGAGCCGACAATCGTGACTGACCGACGCCCCCAGATTGAGCACGACATGGTCGCCCAGGCGGGCGTCGGCATTGACCAGAGCGCCGGCCATGATCTGGCAGCCGAGCCCGATGACCGCCTGCTCGCTGACCCAGGCTGCGGGATGCACGAGCGTGGCAAACCGGTTGCCGACGCCAGGCCCGCCGTCGGCAGGCCCCCAGTCGCCAGACCCGCCGTCGGCCGACAGCCGCTGGGCGAGGTCGAGACGCAGGCGCGGATCGCCCACCGCCACCGTCAGGGCAGCGTCCGGAAATTCACGCAGCACCGCCATGCCGATGCGCACCGGCACCCCACGCAGGCTGCTCGGCGCGGCGTGGCCGGGGTCGATCAGAAAAGCCGCGAGCCGCCAGGGCGGTGCAGCCCCATTGCCGGTCGCGGCGCGATTGATGTCATCGACGAGCGCCGCGATTTCACGGGCATGCCCACCCGCGCCGATGATCAGCAGGTTGCGGGTCATGGGGAAATCGGCGCATTCATGGCCCCGCCTGCGGCCCGGGAACCGCGCGCCAGGTGCGATTCAAGCACCGCGATGCGTCCGCCGATCTGCACCGCCGGCGCAAACAGCCGGCGCGTGACGTCACGACCCGCGGTGGCGATACCGGCAATGCGCTGCGGCTGCCGTGCCAGTTCGAGCACCGCCTGCGCGACCGCCCGAGCACCGGGCGCCAGGCGCAGATAGTGCTCGCCATCGACATAACGGCCTTCGGACAAACTGAGCGCATCGGTGGCCGCGAACGCCGCTCCGCAGAGGGCCGCTTCGACGCAGCAGCCGGTGGGAAACCCATCAAAATTGCCGCTGTGCAGCGCCCCCGGCACATTCGGCGAAACCACCAGATCGACCGTCTGCATCAGTTCGCGCAGACGCGCGGTCTCGAGGCGCCCGTGAAAGCGCACCGTGCCGGGCCACAGTGCCGGGTCGGGCGTGCCCGCCGGCGCCACCGCACGCCAGTCATTGGCCACGAAGCTGCCAACCACATGGACGCGCAGCGCGTTCGGGTCGGTCAGCTCTGCCAGAGCCCGCGCAAGCCCGCCGACAAAAGCGGGGAAGCCCTTGTTCTCGCCGTGCGGCATGTATTTTTCAGCAACGAAGGCGATGTCGAAGGTGGGTTTGCCCGGCCCGTACCAGGCACGCGGCGGGGCCGGTTCGAAATACATCGGGTTGACCACCACGCCGAAGATCTCGGTGATCGGCAGCGCCCGGCCCGCCCGCGCGTGCAGATAGTCGCGTGTCACCGGCTGCGTGACGATCACTTCGCGAAGCCCGGGCGATGCCAGCACTTTTGCCAGCTTGGCGTCGCTGGCTGCTTCATACAGACCGAAGCCGCCGCCCGGATACAGGGTCATCACGAACGGCACGCGGTGCGCGTCCAGCCAGGGCAGGAACGCGACCGCATTGTTGAGGAAATTGACGTAGGCCAGCGGGCACTGCGCCAGCCGCTCGGGCGCGCAGCGCACGACGCGGGCTGCCAACGCCGGATACAGCGCCGCGTAGGCCGCGTGCGCCGCCGCGAAATCGCCATAGGTCGAAGCGATCGACAGTCCCGGGAAATGATCCAGCAGCGCGTTGTATTCGGCGACCCGAAAGCCGGTGAGCAGATTGGGGAAGAAGTCATCGATCACCCACCAGCTGGGCGGTTTGGGGCGAGGCAAGCACTTCGACAGCCATGTCATGTTCGAGTTCCACCAGGTCGCTGAGCGGGAACCGGTCGCGCGCCGACACCCGCATCAGCATCAGGTCATCGACCCAGTCCAGAAACACCGCATCGGTATAGCGCGACAGGTCGCCGATGCTCGCCACCAGCAGGGTCAGCGAATAGGCCCCTTCGTGCAGACGCACCGGCAGCTCGAAGCGGACCCGCAGGCGTTCGCCCGGCTGGCAGCGCCGCTCGTAGAGCGCGGCCGAGTCGCTGGTGTGGCCGCCGATCAAATGCTGTTGATGGCGGTCCTTGATGTGATACGAGACCACCAGGTGTTCGCAGGGAGCAAGGATCTCGATCTCGGCGCTGATGGTCAGCGGCTCGCCCCACTCGACCGGCACATGCTGGGCCGGGCCTTGCGGCGTGCGCCAGCCGGCCGCGACGAAGCGTGCCCGACCGTCGCCACTGCGCGGGGAATGTTCGGCGGGTACGGGCGGGCAGCCGGGATCGATGGCAACGAGCGCGGGTGCGCCAGTCGCGCCAGTCGCGCCAGTCGCGCCAGCCGCACCAGCCGCGGCGGCGCCCGGCGTCGCGCCGACCTGAGCGCCGGCGATCGTGCCCGCGGCCAATGCCGCGCCAGCACGCGCGCCGGCAGCCGCAGCCGCGGCATCGGCCGCCAGCCGGTTGGCCTGGAGCACCCAGTCCTGTGTGTACTGCGTGGCCACCGAGTCAGTCGGCCCGCAGGCCCTGACCCGGCCGCGTTCGAGCCACAGCACGTCGCTGCACAAGGCCTTGACGGCCGCGATGTCGTGGCTAGTGAACAGCATGGTGATGCCGTCATCGAGCATGCGCTTCATGCGCGCCATGCAGCGCGCCTGGAAAAACGCGTCGCCCACCGCCAGCGCTTCGTCGACCACCAGGATGTCGGGCGACACATGGATGGCAACCGAAAAGGCCAGGCGAACGTACATGCCGCTGGAATAGGTCTTGACCGGCTGATCGATAAAATCGCCGATGTCGGCGAAGGCCAGCATGTCGTCGAAGCGCTCGTCGATCTGGGTCGGCGTGAGACCCAGGATGGCGGCATTGATGCGCACATTGTCGCGGCCGCTGAACTCGGGATTGAAGCCCGCGCCCAGCTCCAGCAGTGCCGCGATGCGCCCATTGACGGTCAGTTGCCCGGCGCTGGGCGTGAGGGTGCCGCAGATGATCTGCAGCAAAGTGGACTTGCCCGCGCCGTTGCGTCCGATGATGCCCAGCGTGCGCCCGCGGGCGACCTCGAAGGACACATCGTCGAGCGCGTGGAAATCGCGGTGGTAACGGCGCCGGCCGCGCCACAGCATCTGCAGCAGCCGATCGGCCGGGCGCTCGTAGATGGGGTAGACCTTGGAGACCTGCTCGGCGCGCACAACGATTTCGGACATGAGGGCGGCGCTCAGAGCACGTCGGCAAAGCCGCGGCGGGTGCGGTTGAACCAGGCGTGGCCCAGCCAGCACACCGCCAGCGACGCCAGTGCGTGAATGGCCAGGGTGTCGAAGGCGGGCGGCTTGTCGCGCAGCAGGACATCGCGCACCGCTTCGATCGGCACGGTCAGCGGATTGGCATAGGCCAGCCAGCGGTACTGCGCGGGCAGCGCCTCGAGCGGATAGAACACCGGCGACAGGAACATCATCACCGTCGCGGCCAGGCCGGTCAGCTGACCGATGTCGCGCAGGAACACCCCAAGCGACGCGAACAGCCAGGTCACGCCGGCGCACAGCAGCACCAGCGGCAGCACCACCACCGGCAGCCACAAGGCTGTCCAGCCGGGCGGGTGGCCAAATACGAGCGCGCCCACCAGCAGCACCGCCAGTCCGACCCCAAAGTGGAACAGCGCCGAGCCCAGCACCACCAGCGGCAGCAGCTGCAGGGGGAATATGATCTTCTTCACGTACGCGGGCTGGCTGACGATGGCGCTCGGCGAACGGATCAGGCACTCCGAGAACAAGCCATGGACCAGCATGCCGCAGAAAAGACTCAATCCGAACGCCGTGAGGTTGTCTGCGGGTGTGCTCGCGCCGCGGCGCGGATTGAACACCATGCCAAAAACAAACAGATAGACGGCCAGCATCAGCACCGGCTGAATGACGGCCCAGGCGAGTCCGCCAAAAGAGCCTTTGTAGCGGCCGGCGACATCGCGCACGATCAGCTGCATCAGCAGATGGCGATGGATGGCCAGCATGAAGTGCCTTGGTTTGGTCAGGAATGAGGGAAAATGGGCGAAAACCCCAGAATTGTACGGTGCATTCCTCCTCTCGCCCCATTGCAGCCCCTGTTCGCCCGTCATCCGCGGCGCTGGCTTTGCCCCCGGTGAACGGCGTATTGACGGTGTCGATCGTGAGCCACGGCCAGGCCGACCTCATCGATGGGCTGATCCGACAGTTGGCGCGCCAGACCGCCCCCGGACTGATCAGTCGCGTCGTGCTGACTCTGAATCTGCCGGAGAACATTCCGGACGACTGGAGCCGGCTGGGCAAGTTCAAACTCTCCGTCATCCGCAACCGCCAGCCGGCCGGTTTCGCCACCAATCACAACCGTGCCCTGGCCGGGCAGACCGAGGGCGCCGTTGCGGTGCTCAACCCCGATCTCACCCTCGAAGGCGATCCCCTGTCGCTGCTTTGCGCGGCCGCCCTGGCGCCTGGCGTCGGGCTGGCGGCGCCGATCGTGATGGAGGCCTGCGGCCGCCCCGCAGACTCGGCACGCGATCTCCTCACCCCGTTCTCAGTCATTTCGCGGACACTGCCTGGCCGCCGCCAGCCCAGTGCGTCACCAGCCTGGTACGCCGGCATGTGCATGGTGCTGCCGGCTTCGGCCTGGTCGCTGGTGGGTGGATTCGACGAACGGTATCGAATGTATTGCGAGGATTTTGATCTCTGCGCCCGGCTGCGCCTGGCCGGCCTGTCCCTGGTGCAGGTGCCGCAGGCCCGGCTGCTGCACGCGGCCCGGCGCAGCAGCCACCGCTCGCTGCGTCCGCTGAGCTGGCACTTGGCCAGTCTGTGGCGGGTCTGGCGCTCAAGCGCTTATCACAATTACCGCCGGCTGCTGCAGGCAGAGGCGGCGCAGGCCGCCAGACCCGCCGTCTCTTCGGCGGGCTGACGCGTCGATGTTCTCTTTCTCTGGCGCCCTGCTGATTTCACTGGTGGTTTCGGTTTTGATCCTGCGCTGGGCGACGCGCGGCGGCTGGTTTGGAATCGGCATGGACCACGACATGAACGGCGTGCAGAAGATCCATGCCCGCCCCGTGCCGCGGATCGGCGGACTGGCGGTGTTTCTGGCGACTGTCCTGGGCACCTTGTTCGTGGCGCTGCGCGATCCGTCCAACGCGCTCAGCATGGGTCTGTTGTGCGTGTGCGCAATTCCCGCATTCGCCGGCGGGCTGGCCGAAGACACCACCAGCCGCATCTCGCCCTGGGGCCGAATGGCCTGCATGGCGGTGTCGTGCCTGCTGGGCTTCTGGCTGGCCGACCTGGTCATTCCGCGGGTCGACGTGCCCTGGCTCGACCCGCTGATGGCGATGCGTCCGGTGGCCATGCTGGTGACCATGGTGGCCCTGATGGCGGTCACCAATGCGGTGAACATCATCGATGGTTTCAACGGTCTGGCCGGCGTGGTCTGCTCGATCATGTTCCTGGCGCTGGCCTACGTGGGCCTGAAGGTGGGCGACTCCCTGGTCCTGTCGTGCAGCCTGGTGCTGACCGGCGCGATCATCGGGTTTCTGGTCTGGAACTACCCGCGCGGCCACATCATGCTGGGCGATGGCGGCGCGTATTTTCTGGGTTTCATGCTGGGCGCGCTGTCGATCCTCATCGTGGCGCGCAACGCCAGCGTGTCGGCCTGGTTTCCGGTGCTGCTGCTGGCCTATCCGCTGGTCGAGATCTCGTTCACCGTCTACCGGCGCAAGGTGCTTCGCGACACGCACCCCCACCTGCCCGACGCCGCACACCTGCATCAGCTCATTTTCCGCCGGGTGGTCCGCTGGGCGGTCGGCCGCACCGACGCCGAAGCCCGCACCGTGCGCAACGCGCTCACCGCGCCCTACCTGTGGGTGCTGTCGTCGCTGGCGGTCGGGCCAGCGGCCATGTGGTACGACCGAACCGAAATTCTGGCGCCGGCCTTCGCGCTGTTCGTGATCTCGTATGTCTGGCTGTACTTCCGGATCGTGCGCCTCAAAGTGCCGCGCTGGATGGTGCTGTGGCGGCCATGAGCGACCCAAACATGTCATCGTCATCGTCATCGTCATCGTCGTCGTCGTCGTCGCCTGCGCCTGCGTCTGCGTCTGCACGGGCTGCGGTCCAGCGGCCGGTCCCGGCGCATCTGATGCCGGTGGTGATCGGTGACCTGCAGGGCTGCCTGCCCTGCCTGGAGCGCCTGCTGGTCAAGGTCGAGCGTGATGCGCCCGGGGCGCCCCTGTGGTTCGTCGGCGATGTCGTCAACCGCGGGCCGGCCTCGCTGGCAACGCTGCGTTTCGTGCGCGGGCTCGGTGCGCGCGCGGTGACGGTGCTGGGCAATCACGACCTGCATCTGCTCGCGGTGGCCTGGGGAATCCGGCGCGCCCACAAGGGCGACACGCTCGACGAGATCCTGGCGGCCCCTGACCGCGAAGCGCTGCTGCACTGGCTGCGCACCCGCCCGCTGGCGCATTTCGAGCACGGCCATCTGATGGTTCACGCCGGGGTATTGCCGGCCTGGGACGCGCAGCGCACCTGCGAGCTCGCCAGCGAGGTCCAGCAGGCCCTGGGCGGCCCCGATCCGCATGGTTTCCTGTCGACCATGTACGGCAACGAACCCGCTGCCTGGCACGATGCGCTGCGCGGCCCGGACCGCCTGCGGGTGGTGGTCAACGCCTTGTCGCGGCTGCGCTTCTGCACGCCCGACGGCGAAATGGAGTTCGTCACCAAAGACGCCGCCGACGCCGCCCCGCCCGGCCTCGTGCCCTGGTTCAAAGCGCCGGCGCGGCGCACAGCTGATGTCACCGTGGTGTTCGGACACTGGTCGCAGCTCGGGCTGATGCAGCTGCCGGGGCTGCTGGCCACCGACACCGGCTGTGTCTGGGGGCGGGCATTGAGCGCGGTGCAGCTGGCGGCTGATCCCGCCCTGCGCAGGGTGTGGCAGGTTCGCTGCGGGTAGCGGGGCAGCTTACGGGCCAGTTCGTCGGGCAAGTCGGCCAGCGTCAGCACCGACGCCGAGAGCGTGTAGTAGCCGAGGACCCGCGTGTCGGGCGGATTGACAACCACAAATGGCGCGGCGACGCGCTTGTCTGCGTCTTGACGAGCCTGCTGCTTCAGATAGCGATCGAGCGCCGCCACACCGCAGTGGAACGCGGTTCGGTCATGCTGGTGTCCCAGGGCAATCGGTGGAGAATAATTCTCAACGAATGGTGGCCTTGGCTCGCGCGATCGCGCTTTCCGCCGACAGTCCGGAATCCGTTCCGGCTTCCAATTCAGACAAACGGCGAAGTGATTCCGCCGACCACTCCTGCTCAACGCTCGGGTTTGAAGACAGGCTCGCGAGCAGGCGATCGGCCAGCTGCGCCCTATCTTCGGGTGACAAACGCAGCGCTTGAGATTCGAGATCCGCGAGGGTACCTGGCATCGTTCACTCCCTCTTCTCTCCGGCGACCGATTCTACGCTGATGCGTTCTTGGGTGACCTAACGTGGTTTGAGCCTGGAGCGGGACCGCGAACCGGACGTGATAAGCATTCGGCCAAGCCCAGGTTACAGGTTGGCTACCCAGTTCTCGACGCGAAGCCCCGGGTAAGCTTTGAAGTCAGACTCATTGTTCGTGACAAGCGTCAGATTCAATGCCAGCGCATGTGCGGCAATCAGTTTGTCCAATGCGTCGCGCTGACGGTCCGCGGTCGCCAGGCGTGCCGGACCATACGCAGAGGCGGCCTGCGCATCGAACGAAACGGCAGGAATTTCCTCTAGAAACTCACTCAGTGCCAGGCGGTTCTGGTCGGCTGCTGCCCCAGAACGGGCTACCCCGTACTCCAGTTCAGCCAGGGTAATAACCGAGATCACCACGTCGCCGACAAGACACTGCGCGAATCGTCGCGCCACCTCAGGCGGCTGGCTCTTCATCAGGTAGATGCAGATGTTGGTGTCGAGCATGAATTTCGCGCTCATAGCGCATCACGAACCGCTTCCTGGTTGGCCTCACGGCCCTCGGACATGAAATCCGGCGAGAATCTGGCCAATTTGGCAAGCACATCACCCAGGCGGCGCGGGACCGGGCGGCGCGGGACCGGGCGGATGCGCAGCTCATCGCCAGTCCGCTCGATCACCAACTCCACGTCCCACCTGCTGTAGGCAAGTTCAGCAGGGATTCGAACAGCCTGTGAATTGCCATTTCTGAATAGTCTGGTTGTTGTCATCGGTGGCCTTCGGAGGTACGCGTAAATCTTGATCTTCGCCGCATGGCCCGTAAACACATCGCCAGATTTCAGAAGCTTCCGTCAGCCCTGCGCCGCCGAGGTCAGCACGTGAATCACCCGGCTGGCGATGTGCTCACGCGTCTTGGCCGCGTACGCCGCCATGTGCGGCGCGGCCGAATGGGCGCGCAGCGCATCCATGGTTGCCCACTTCTCGATCACCACGAAAGAATCGGGCCCGAGCGCGGTGTGGTGCGCGGCCAGATTGTCGGCATCGACCACCGGCTGATACTCGATGCAGCCGGCTTCCGCATGCACCGCCGGCATGTTGGCGCGAAACGCCTGCAGCACGGTGTCGCGCAGACCGGGTTTGGTGGTGATCATTGCAAGCACGTTAACCATGGTCGAGTCTCCTGGGGGTTTTAATGAACCGCGCGCTGCTGGCCATCCCAGTAGCGTGCGCGAATGGCTTTTTTGTCGAGTTTGCCCAGGCCGGTGACCGGCAGAGAATCGACAAATTCAATGGTCTTGGGTGCCTGCACCGCGCCCTTGGCGTCACGCACCCGGGCGATCAGCGCCTCGGCGCTCACCTGCGCGCCGGGCTTGAGCACCACCAGGGCTTTCACCGCCTCGCCCCATTTGGGGTCGGGCACGCCGATCACCGCCGCACTGGCCACCGCCGGATCGCCGGTGAGCACGTCTTCGACCTCGCGCGGAAACACGTTGAACCCGCCGCTGATGATCATGTCCTTGCTGCGATCGACGATGTACAGGTAGCCGTCGGCGTCGCGCCGGGCCAGATCGCCAGTGTAGAGCCAGCCGTGGCGCAGCGCGCGGGCGCTCTCTTCGGGCTTGTTCCAGTAGCCGTTCATGACAAGCGGACCGCGCACGCAGATCTCGCCCACCTCGCCCACCGCCACCTCGCGGCCGGCGTCGTCGAGCAGCTTCACCTGACTCATGCCGATCGGCATGCCGCAAGACGCCAGCCGATGCGGAAAACCCGCCGGGTCATGGTCTTTCTGGCGCAAGATGGTGACCGCATTGGGCGCCTCGGACTGGCCATAGAGCTGCATGAACACCGGCCCGAATACAGTCAAGCCCTCGATCAGCCGCGCCGGCGACATCGGCGAAGCGCCATAGATGATCAGCGCCAGGCTGCTGAAGTCGGCCTGCCTGAGCGCCGGATGATCGAGCAGCACGTAGATCATGGTGGGCACCAGGAACGTGGCGGTGATGCGGTGCTGCTCGACCAGCTCGAAGAAGCGCTCGCCATCGAAGCCTTTGCTCATCACGAAGGTGCCCGACTTCAGCATCACAGCCACGATCATCGCGCCGGCCGCATGGGTGATCGGCGTCATGGCCAGCAGACGCACGTCGCGCGGCCAGTCCCACTCGGCCAGTTCGGTCATCACCATGGCCACCTGCACCCGATGGCTGTGAATCACGCCCTTGGGCTTGCCGGTGGTGCCGCCGGTGTAGATCAGCACGCAGATGTCGTCGGCATGGGCCTGCTGCTGCAGCGGCGCCGCGGTGAAGGAGTCGGCGGCGGCGAGGATGTCTTCGCCGAAATCGTTGGGGCCGAAGCCATAGACATTCTTCAGGCCCGCCAGACGCCGCTGCAAAACCTTGGCCCGTTCGCCGAACACCGGCGGATCGACCAGCAGCGTGGTGACGCCGGAATCTTCGAGCAGATAGGCGTGGTCGTCCTCGGAGCCCAGCGGATGCATCCAGGTGATGCGCAGGCCCATCACGAAGGCGGCGGCACTGGCCATGAAGGCCTCCGGACGATTCGATGACAGCGCCGCGATGGCGTCGCCCTTGCGAACGCCGCGTGCCGCCAGGGCCTGAATGAAACGCGACAGCAGCGAGCCGAACTCGCGATAGGTGATCTGCTGCTCGTCCAGCACGAAGGCGACCCGATCCGCGCCGCGCTCGATGGCGCGCTGGATCAGGTCGCCCATGGTGCAGCCGTCGTACAGGTTGTCCTGCATCGCTTTTTGCCTCCTCACACCATTACCATTCAGAACGGCAGCTTCGCGTCGGGCTTCACAGCCAGGATGGCCTGGCGGAACTGACCTTGAATACGCGCCAGCGCGGCGTCGTTGTCGGCCTCGAAGCGCAGCACCACCACCGCGGTGGTGTTGGAGCCGCGCGCCAGACCGAAGCCATCCGCATACTCCACGCGAATGCCATCGATGTCGATGAGTTCGGTGGCGCCTTCAAAATGCGCGGTCTGTTTGATTGCCTCGACCAGGGTGAAGTTCTCGCCCTCGGCGCAGCGCAACTGCAGCTCGGGCGTGGTCGGGGAATCGGGCAGCGCCTCGAGCACGCCGCCGGGGTCGGCATGGCGCGACAGGATCTCGAGCAGGCGCGCGCCCGCATACAGGCCGTCGTCGAAACCGTACCAGCGGTCTTTGTAGAAGATGTGTCCACTCATTTCACCGGCCAGCGGCGCACCGGTTTCTTTCAGGCGCGCCTTGACCAGCGAGTGCCCGGTGCGGCACATCTCGGGCACGCCGCCGTGGGCCCGCACAAAAGGCGCGAGATTGCGGGTGCACTTCACGTCGTAGATGATCTTGCCGCCCGGATGGCGCGCCAGCACTTCTTGCGCGAGCAGCATGAGCTGCCGGTCAGGAAAGATGATGCTGCCATTTTTGGTGACCACACCCAGGCGGTCGCCGTCGCCGTCGAAGGCCAGGCCGATCTCGCAATCGGTTTCGCGCAGGCACCTGATCAGGTCCTGCAGATTCTCGGGGCGGGCCGGGTCGGGATGGTGATTGGGAAAAGTGCCGTCCACTTCGCAAAACAGCTCAGTCACTGCGCAGCCCAGCGCCTTGAACAGCGCCGGCGCCACCGCGCCGGCCACGCCGTTGCCGCAGTCGATGGCCACTTTCATGGGGCGCGCCAGCTTCACATCGCCCACCACCCGATCGACATAGCGCTGCGTGATCGACATTTCACGCAGGCTGCCGCGCTGTGCCGGCGGCACTGGCGCATGCCGGCCGGCGGCTATCTCCTCGCCCAGCCGGGTGATCGCTTCGCCGTAAATGGCGTCGCCGCCAACCACCATTTTGAGGCCGTTGTAGTCGGGCGGATTGTGGCTCCCGGTCACCGCCACACCAGAGGCCGTGCCGAGTTCGAAGGTGCCGTAGTACACGATGGGCGTCGTCACCAGGCCGATGTCGATCACATGCATGCCGGCGTCGCGCAGGCCCTCGCTCAACGCACCGGAGAGCATCGGTCCGGACAGGCGGCCGTCGCGCCCCACCACCACTTCGGTGCCACCGGCCGCCTTCACGCGTGCACCCACCGCAAGCCCGACCGCACGAACCACCTCGGCGCCCAGATTGCGATCGACGATGCCGCGTATGTCATAGGCCTTGAAGATGCTGCGATCCAGGGAATTCATGAGCTGCCTCTCGAGGGTTTCACGGTTGCGGCCGAAGCCGCAGCGCATTCAGGGCTTGCGCAGGTTGCGCAGGTTGCGCAGGTTGCGCAGCTTGCGCAGGTTGCGCAGGTTGTCGGGAACAGTGTCGTCGAACGGCAGATCCAGGCACTGTGCCAGCGCAGACCGCGCCCGCGCGACGATGTCGTGGCGGCGCAGACCGGGCTCGGTGATTGGCGACAGCAGATGCACCTCGCAGCGTATGCCGGGTTGCGAAAGCACCGCGATGAGCGATTGCACAAAAGTGGTGTCGCCGACGAATTGAATGGCGACCGAGGGCGCGCCGCTCCGGTCGAAATAGCGCAGCCCCACCGGCACCACCGGCGCCTTCGCGCGGACCGCCGCTTCGACCAGATTGGCATGGAACGGCAGCAGGCGCAGGCCGTCGCTGGTGGTGCCCTCGGGGAATACCGCCACCCGTCCGCCCGCGACCAGCGAATGCCCGATGCGCTCGATCATCCGGTGCACCGCGTGCCGCCGGCCGCGCTCGATGAACAGATTGCCGGTCCGCGACACCAGCGTGCCGACCAGCGGCCAGGCCGCGATCTCGGCCTTGGCCACGAACGAGGCCGGACACTGCCCGTCGATGACGAAGATGTCGATCCACGACACATGATTGGCGACGATGAGACTGCCGCCCGGCAGGTCGCCGAGCGAGCCCGCGCCCGGATGGGCTTGAAAGGAAACATCGATGCCGCAGGCACCGACCAGCAGGCGCGACCAGCGGCCGATCGCGGCCCGCCGAAAACGTACGCCGGTCAGCGGGAACAGCAGCATCACAGTGGCCAGTCCGCCCAGCAGCAGACCGATCAGGACCGGCATTCGCCAGGCCAGCCGCAGCCAGGTCACGTCGGCCGCGAATAGACGATGCGCCCGCCAACCAGCGTGACACGGGCCCGGCCGGACACCTCGCGGCCCAGGTAAGGCGTGTGGCGGCCCTGGCTGCGCAAGGAACCCGGTTCGACCAGCCAGTGCTCGCCGGGGTCGAACAGGCACAGGTCGGCCGGCGCGCCCGGCGCCAGATGCCCGGCATCGATCTGCAGAATGCCGGCCGCTGCGCAGGTGATGCGCGCCAGCGCCACCGGCAGCGGCACCGCGGCTTCGCTGGCCCATTTGAGGGTGAGCGGCAGCAGCATCTCGAGGCCAGTCACGCCGGGCTCGGCTTCGCCGAACGGCATCTGCTTGGCGTCGTCATCGACCGGGGTGTGGTCGGAGCAGATCGCGTCGATCACACCCTGGACCACCCCCGCCCGAATGGCGTCGCGATCACGCTGCGCGCGAAACGGCGGGTCGACCCGATAGTGGCTGTCGAAAAACCCGATGTCGACGTCGATGAGGTGCAGGTGATGCACCGCCACGTCGCAGGTGACCGGCAGGCCTTCGTGCTTGGCGCGGCGGACGAGTTCGATGCCTGCGGCCGATGAAATCCGGCACAGATGCACCCGGCAGCCAGTGGCCCGCACGAGCTCGAAAATGGTGTGCAGGGCGACTGTCTCGGAGGCCACCGGCACGCTGGGCAGACCCAGCCGGCCAGCCACCGGGCCGCTGGCCGCCACGCCACCGCGCCCCAGCCAGTGATCCTGCGGCTGCAGCCAGACGGTGAAACCAAAGGTGCAGGCGTACTGCATGGCACGCATCAGTGCGGCGGTATCGGCGAGCAGCCGGCCCGGCTGGGCAAAACCGACGCAGCCGGCTTCAGCCAGTTCGGCCATCTCGGTGATGGCCTCGCCTTTCAAGCCCACCGTCAGCGCCCCCAGCGGATACAGGCTGGCGCTCTCGAGCAGACGGGCGCGATGCTTGAGCATCTCGACCAGCCCAGGCTCATCGAGCGGCGGATCGGTATCGGGCGGGCACGACAAACTGGTGACCCCGCCGGCGAGCGCAGCCTGCATTTCAGACTCGAGCGTGGCACGGTATTCGAAGCCCGGTTCGCGCAGTCGCGCCGCCAGATCGACGAAACCGGGCGCCACCACCAGGCCGCGGGCGTCGAGCGTCTGCTGGGCAACGAAGCCAGCCGGCGCCGGACCGATGGCCGCGATACGGCCATCGGCCACATGGACCGTGGCGTTCTGATCGAGGGCGCGTGCCGGGTCGATCACCCGGCCATTGACGATGGACAGTCGCATATCAGTTGGACGCCAGAATACTCATCACCGCCATTCGAACCGCGATGCCGAAGGTGACCTGGTCGAGGATCACCGACTGCGGGCCATCGGCCACCGCCGACTCGATCTCGACGCCGCGGTTCATCGGGCCCGGATGCATCACGATGGCATCGGGCTTGGCCAGCGCGAGCTTCTCCTGAGTGAGGCCGTAGTGTTTGAAGTACTCCTGCGCCGACGGCAGCAGCGCGCCCCGCATGCGCTCGCTCTGCAGGCGCAGCATGATGATCACGTCGACATCTTTCAGGCCTTCGCGCATGTCGGTGAACACCCGCACGCCCATCTGCTCCAGGCCAGCCGGCAGCAGCGTGTACGGACCGATCGCCCGCACCTCGGGCACACCCAGGGTGGTGAGTCCGTGGATATCGGAACGCGCCACCCGCGAATGCAGGATGTCGCCGACCACCGCCACCCGCAGCTGTGTGAAGTCTTTTTTGAAATGACGGATGGTGTACATGTCGAGCAGCCCCTGGGTGGGATGCGCATGCCGGCCATCGCCGGCATTGATGACATGAACATGAGGGCCGCGCAGGCGGTTCAGGTGCTCGGCGATCAGGAAGGGCGCGCCGCTGGTGGCATGGCGCACCACGAACATGTCCGCGTGCATGGCCGAGAGGTTGTCGATGGTGTCGAGCAGCGACTCGCCCTTGGCCGCAGACGAGGTGTTGATGTTCAGGTTGAGCACGTCGGCGGACAAGCGCTTGGCCGCGATCTCGAAGGTTGTGCGCGTGCGCGTGGAGTTCTCGAAGAACAGATTGAAGACCGACTTGCCACGCAGCAGCGGCACTTTCTTGACTTCGCGATCGGACACACCCACGAAACTGGCGGCGGTGTCGAGGATGCGATGGACCATCTCGCGCGGCAGGCCTTCGATGGTGAGCAGGTGTTTGAGTTCGCCGTTTTCGTTGAGTTGGGGATGTCTCATCGGGGCGCCCTATTCGACGCGCAGCGCAAAGCGGTGGGCAGCGTCGTGCGAGAGCACGTAGTTGCGCGGCGGCGCCAGCGGCGCGCGCACGCCGCAATAGCGGGCCTCGATCGGGAGCTCGCGTCCGCCCCGGTCGATCAGCACGGCGAGCTCGACCCGCGCCGGTCGGCCGTAGTCGAAGAGCTCGTTGAGCGCCGCGCGAACCGTGCGCCCGGTGAAGAGGATGTCATCGACCAGCACCAGGTCAGCCCCGTCGATCTCCAGCGGCAGCTCGCTCGCCTTCAGGTCGGCCGGCAGGCCGCGGCCGACCCGCTTGCCATAGTCGTCGCGATGAAACGCCGACGACAGCAGCCCGAGCGGCGTGGCAAGACCGAGTTCACGGTGCAGGCGCCGGGCGACCCAGGCGCCGCCGCTGTGGATGCCGATCAGGTGCGGCACCGGCGCATTGCCGCCGCTCAACGAGGTCCGCAAGGCCTCGCGCAAGGCGACGTAGGCGGCCTCGGCATCGGGTACGGTGGGGAGTTCGCTCATCGCTCGCAGACTCGACTCAGGAAGGGGCGGGATCGGACAGGTATTGTCGCAGGATTATTGCCGCCGCCTGTGCGTCGAGCTGCCCGCCGTCGCCCTCGCTTTGCGCAATCGCCGAGCTGTACCGTTCGTCGGTCAGGTGCACCGGCAGATTGAAGCGACCCGCCAGCTGCCGCGAGAAGCGCTCGCAGCGCTCGGTCATCCGGTGCGGATTGCCATCGGGATGCAGCGGTCGGCCCACGACCAGCGCGGCCGGCTGCCACTCGCCGATGAGCGCGCCGATGGCCTCGAAGCGCCCGTGCACCGGCACGCTGGCGATCACCGCGAGCGGCTCGGCCGACTGGGTCAATGTATTGCCGACCGCCACCCCGATGCGGGCCTCGCCGAAATCGAAGGCCAGCAGCGTACGAACCTCAGGCACGCGGCTCAGGCGTGCCCGGCGGCGCTCGACAGAAATGCCGGATCGATGCCCAGCAGTCCGAAGGCCCGCGACAGGCGAAGCGCCACAGGCGTGTCGAAAATGACATCGGCAGCGGCCGGCAGGGTGAGCCAGGCATTGCGCCCGATCTCGTCTTCGAGCTGCCCCGGCCCCCAGCCGGCATAACCGAGCGCGACCAGCAGCCGCGGCGGGCCTTCGCCGCGCGCCACTGCCTCGAGGATGTCTTTGGAGGAGGTCAGTCCGACATTGTCGGCGACCGCGACGGTGGAGTTCCAGTGGCCCAGCGGGTGATGGAGCACGAACCCGCGGTCGGCTTGCACCGGCCCGCCGAAGAACACCGGTATGCCCACAAGGACGCCGGGTTCGAGCGTGAGATCGATTTTTTCGAACAGCGTGCGCAGGTCGATGTCCATCGTGCGATTGATGACGATGCCCAGCGCGCCTTGGTCCGAATGTTCGGCCACATAGACGACGGCGCCCGAAAAATTCGGGTCGCCCATGCCGGGCATGGCCAGCAGAAACTGATGGGTGAAGACGGCAGCGGAGGAGTCGGGCATGTTGCAGACAAAAATGAACAGATCTCAGGCAGCACCAACCGGGACGGTCTCAGACCCTGCCACGAGCACAGATGAAATTGTAAAGAGCCGCGCGGGTTGGCACAATCCACCGCCCAGCAGCTGTGCCGCCCGGGCCCCGGGCCAGGAGGCTGGCGCAGTGGAACCTTCATGCCTGACGCCTCAACCCGCCCGCCAGCCGTACAGCGCAGCCACAAGACAGCCGGCACCCTGGTCTGGTTCAGGCGCGATCTGCGCTGCCACGATCACGCCGCGCTGGCCGCTGCGCTGGCCAGTCCGGGCCCCGTTTGGTGCGCTTTTGTCTTCGACACCGACATCCTCGGCGCGCTCGCGGATCGGGCCGATCGCAGAGTCGCGTTCATTCACGCCAGCGTGCTCGAACTCGACACAGTGCTGCGCGCGGCCGGCGGCGGGCTGATCGTGCGCCATGGCGTTGCCCACGACGAGATCAGCGCCCTGGCCGATGAACTCGCGGTCGACGCGGTGCACGTCAATCGCGACTACGAACCCGACGCGGTGCGCCGCGATGTCCGCGTCGAACAGGTTCTGCGCGCGCAGGGTCGCCGGTTCGTGAGCTTCAAGGATCAGGTGATCTTCGAGCGCGACGAGCTGCTGACCGGCGCCGGAACCCCGTTTTCGGTCTACACGCCGTATCGCCGGGCCTGGGAAAAGCGGCTCGTCCAGGCCGATCTGGCGCCGCGCGAAGTGGCACTCGCCGGGCGGCTCGCGCCCCTGCCGGCGCCGGCCATCCCCAGCCTGAAGGCGCTGGGTTTCAATGCAGTCGACCTGTCGGCGCTCGGCGTGCGCACCGGTGTCTCGGGCGGCGCGACCCTGCTCGACGACTTCCGCGCAAGAATCGGCAACTACGGCAGCAGCCGCGACTTTCCCGCCATCAAGGGCCCTTCCTATCTGTCGGTGCACCTGCGCTTTGGCACGGTCTCGATTCGCGAGCTGGCCCGTGCCGCGCGCGACAGCGCCGCGCGCAGTCCCGATACCGCGGCCGGCGCCGGCGTCTGGCTGGGCGAGCTGATCTGGCGCGACTTCTATTTCCAGATCCTGCACCACCATCCGCGGGTAGTCGAATGCGCATTTCGCCCCGAGTACGATCGAATCGAATGGGTCCGCGGCGCGCTGGCCGACCAGCGTTTCGGTGACTGGTGCGACGGCCGCACCGGCTATCCCCTGGTCGATGCCGCCATGGCCCAGATCAATCGCACCGGATATATGCACAACCGCCTGCGAATGGTCGTGGCCTCATTCCTGATCAAGGATCTGGGGGTGGACTGGCGCTGGGGCGAACGCTACTTTGCGCGCCACCTGATCGACTTCGACCTGGCCGCCAACAACGGCGGCTGGCAATGGGCCGCATCCAGCGGCTGCGATGCCCAGCCCTGGTTTCGGATCTTCAATCCGGTGACGCAGTCGCGCAAGTTCGATCCGCGCGGTCAGTTCATCAGCCGCTATCTGCCGGTGCTGGCCGGCCTGCCCGAGCGGGCGATCCACGCCCCCTGGCTGACTGCGCCGCTGGAATTGGCCTCTGCAGGACTGCGGCTGGGCGAAAACTACCCGCGCCCGATCGTCGCGCACGACGAAGCGCGTCAGGAAACACTGACGCGCTATTCGGTGGTCAAACGCTCAGACTCGCCGCCAGGCGATGACGCGTCTGCGTGAAGTGCGCCAGGTGGGCGAGCAGTTCGTCCTCCTGGTAGGGCTTGCCCAGGTAGACGTTCACACCCAGACCCATGGCGTGATTGCGGTGTTTATCGGCGGTACGCGAGGTGATCATGATGATCGGCATTTTGGCGAAACGCTCATCGGCGCGCAGATTGCGCGTCAGATCGAAGCCGTCCATGCGCGGCATCTCGATGTCGAGCAGCATCGCATCGGGCGTCACCTCCTGCAGCTGCCGCAAGGCATCGACGCCATCCTTGGCCAGCAGCACCGTGTAACCCTCGCGGGTCAGCAGCCGCTGGGTCACCTTGCGCACCGTGAGCGAATCGTCGACCACCATCACCACCGGCGGCAGCGCATTGGGAAGCACCGCTGTGATGGTGGGCGGCGCAATGGCGCGATCGAACACCTCACCGGCCGCCGCCTGGGCCAGCGCAACCGGATTGACGATCAGCACGATCTCGCCGTTGCCCAGCACCGTGGCGCCGGTCACACCACGCACCCGCGCCACCTGAGGGCCGACGTTTTTCACCACAACCTCCTGGTTGCGCGTGATCTGGTCGGCATGCAGCGCGATGCGCTGATGGCCCGAACGAATGATGACCACCGGCGAATAATGCTGAGCCACCGGCGTCACATCAGGCGACTCGACCAGACTGCCCAGAAAGAACAAGGGCACGTTCTGGCCCTGCCATTCGACCGATCGCTCGGCGTACGCGGCAGCAAGCGCCAGGGGCTTGAGCTGCAGAACCTGTTCGACGCTCGACGACGGCACCGCGAAGCGCGAGCGCCCCGCCGCCACCAGCACCACCTGCGCCACCGCCAGCGTGAGCGGCAGATGCACGGTGAACCGGGTGCCGCGCCCAGGCTGGGTTTCAGTTTCAATGCGCCCGCCGAGCGCGGCAACCTCGGAGCGGACCACATCCATGCCGACACCACGCCCGGATAATTCCGTCACGCTGGCCGCGGTGGAAAACCCCGGCACGAAAATGAGATCGCCGAGTTCGCGATCGGTCGGGGTGGACTCCCTGGCGATCAGGCCCAGGGCCACTGCGCGCATGCGGATGCGCTCCAGATCGAGGCCGCCGCCATCATCGGAGAACGACAGCACGATCTCGCGCCCTTCCTGGCGCACTTCGACCTGGATCTCACCGGTGTCGGATTTGCCATGCGCCTGGCGGGTCGAGGCCGACTCGATGCCGTGCGCCACCGCGTTGCGCAGCAGGTGCTCGATCGGTCCGGCCATTCGCTCCAGCACGCCGCGATCGACCTCGACCGTCGTGCCACGGATGTCGAGATGGACACGCTTGTCGGTCTCTTTGGCCGATTGCCGCACCACGCGGTACAAGCGATCGGAGATCGAGCCGAACTGGACCATGCGAACCCGCATCAGGTTCTGCTGCAGGTCGCGCAGGACCTGGCCCTGGCGGTGCAGATCCTGGCTGGCTTCGTCGAGACTGCGCATCGAATTACCCTGCACCGTGGCGACGTCGTTCACCGACTCGGCCATCATGCGGGTGAGTTCCTGGAAACGCGTGTAGCGGTCGAACTCGAGTGGATCGAAACTGCTTTCATGCTCCTTCTGTTTGGCGATGCGCGCCTGAATCTGGGTGTCGGCCTGGATCTCGATCTCGCGCAACTGCGTGCGCAGCCGCCCGACGTTCTCGGTGAGATCGACCAGCGACTGGCGCAAGGTGGTGAGTTCGTTGTCGAGGCGCGAACGCGCGATCGACACTTCGCCGGCTTCATTGACGAGCTTGTCGAGCAGATCAGCGCGCACCCGCACCAGCGGATGACTGGTCGCCAGAGGCCCCTCGGGCGCTTTGACTAAAACCGGGCCGGCAGGCTTGGCCGGCGGAGAGTCGGCGGCGACTGCCGGAGCCGATGGCACCAGCGTGGCCGGACTGGGGGCGGTGATCTCGATCAGCGCTGAATCTCTGGCGCGCAACGCCGATGCGGCAGGCTCAGCCACTGCCGGCACCATGAGGCCCGGCGCCGCGGCGCCGGGCTGCTTGACCTCGTCGAACATCGCAACCGCCTGGTCAGTCTCGGCGATCAGTTCTTCGATCAGCTGGGCGGGTGCGGACGTCAGAGCAGCCAGCGTCTCGACGCGGGTCTCGATGTCGTGCAGCTTTTGACCGAGACGCATCGCGCCGGCCATCCGAGCGCTGCCCTTGACCGTGTGCAGCAGGCGCATCAGGGTCTGCGGCGGCCGGGCATCGCCTGGTGCGGCGGCCCAGGCACGCAGGTTTTCACCGATGCGCGGGAGATCGTCGCTGGCCTCTTCGACGAAGATTGCCAGCAGTTCGGGGTCGAGTTCGTCGACCGGCTGCTCAGCCAGCAGCGCGGAACCCCGGTCGTCGATCTGCGCCTGCAGTTCGGCGAGAGAAGTCATGACGGCGATCCGCGCCGGCGGCGCCCAGCGCTGCCGCAGTTCCTGCAACGCGCACAGCCCCTCGGGCTCAGCCTCGGGCCAAGTGCCGGCGGCGAACTGATGCAGCATGGCGTGCATGCGCCTGACAGTCCGGGAAATCACGTCGAAGGCTTCGGCGTCGGGGCGGCTGGCGCTCAGACGCTGCGCCGCGTAGACCCGATCGAGCGCTTCCGCCAGCGCATGCACCGGCTCGAGCTGCACGACAGCAGCGCTGCCGGCCAGCGAATGGACCGCCCGCATTGC